>NZ_BAAJLU010000011.1:0-136748 GCF_057550865.1 Colwellia sp. NW0002-52-1
GATGAATAAAAACAGGGAGTGTTAATCATGGAAGATTTCCTCTGTTTTACCTTTCTTTTACATCAAGTTTCTATCAATAATTTATGCTTATAAAGATGTTAAGTATAAATGTTCAATTAAAATAATGATCTTCTGAATAATCCCATCAAATAGCTTACGACTTTTAGGCAGAGTTAAAAATAGAAAAACTAGTCTCGCTATAAATAAAATAATATCGTTTGAGGAAAGTGGCCCACCCGACAGGATTTGAACCTGTGACCGCACGCTTCGGAGGCGTGTACTCTATCCAGCTGAGCTACGGGTGGTTAATATGTTAAGGCACTATTATTCAATAATAAAAATCAGTGTTCCCTGTACTATTAGCTGCAGGTGAATACTAGAATGTGTCATGGCTTAATTTATATAACACTAAGTTCTAAATGAACAACAAATAGTGTAAAGATTCAAGCGCGGCAAATACTATAGTTTAACGCCGATTATGTCTAGGGAATATGTTAATTTGTGTCGACATATATAACTTCGTTGATAAGAACCTCGAATACTGCAGTTGATAGCAGTCGTGATCGAAAGACGGTAGTTAACCTACGCATTCATCGTGAGAATATACTTGTTTGTTAATTAAATTGTTAACAGAATGAGGGAAAAAGATGTACTTTCATCATGAAGATGCCTAAAGTAAAGGCTATAATATCTCTTATCTCAATACCCTATAAGCAAACACTTGACTATGAAATATCTCTCGATTGTTTTTACCTTTCTATTCATATCTATGATTACTCCTTTAGCAGCGCAATCATTTGATACAGAAGTTATTAGTGCAGAGTTGTACAATGACACAATACAACGTACAGGCAAGCTTGATTATAAGCGCACTTTAGCGCTTTCATTTAAAAGTACTGGCTACTTAGAATTACTAAAAGTAGATGAGGGCGATCAATTTACCAAAGGGCAATTATTAGCCTCACTTGATGTAACTGAATTAAAAGAACAAAAAAACTCAAACTATGCAAAATTAGTACAAGCTAAGCGTGAGGTAAAACGTTTAAGTAAGCTTATGGGTGCCAAACTAAGTTCTGAGCGTGATTTAGACACAGCAAAAACAGAAGTTGAAGTATTACGAGCAGCCTATCAGCTTTCAAGTTACAGTTTAGAAAAGGCACAAATATATGCGCCCTTTTCTGGTGTAGTGTTGTCACGTACTACTGAGCTTGGTGAATTACAGAGTCCAGGACAAACAGCATTAAAAATAGCTAAACTCGAATGGGTTGTAAAAGTAGCTTTAACTGGACAAGAAATTGCTCAAATTCAATTAGGTCAAAAAGCGAGTGTTTCACTCAGCCATGTCGGTATCGTTGAAGGCGTAATTAGTAAAATACCAGCAATGGCTGGTAGCAACGGCAACCTATTCACAATAGAGATATTATTACCGAAAATAAAAATATCTGCGGGGATGATTGCTGGGCAATTGGCTGCTGCCACCATAGCTTTTGAAAGTAATATGTTTGTCTACAAATTACCAATATCTGCACTGGTTGCTGTGGACGAAGTAGGTAAAGCAATTGTGATTGCACAAACAGAGCAGAGTTCAGACTTCAAACAATATAGCTTTGAAATTTTTCAAATAGACAACGATTATGTATACGTAAAAGCCAATCGTAATGACGAGTCATTAAAGATAATGACTACAGGTTGGCAAAATTATTCTGAAGTAGGGAAATAGTCGTTATGCAACTCCCTCGCATTGCAATTAAAAATGCTCAGTTTACTTTTACAATAGTTGTACTTTTAGTGCTGGTTGGCATAGTGTCATATTTTCAAATGCCACGTTCTGAAGATCCTCAGTTTGATATTCCGATCACCTTACTTGAAATTATTTATCCTGGTGCATCTCCTACCGATATTGAAACATTAGTCGTTGACCCTCTCGAAGAAGAATTCGCAGAAATTGAAGGGATCAAAAAAGTTGAGTCGCAAATTAAAAATGGTGGTGCGCGCATCGAAGTTACCTTTTTATATGGTAGTGACCCAAATGCAGCTTACAATGAAGTAAAGCAAGCCGTTTCAACAGTAAAACCCTCGTTACCTGAAGGTGTACAAGACGTATTAGTATTGAAAGCAACACCTACCAGCGTTGCTATTATCCAATTAGCCTTGTGGAGTGAAACAACAGATTACAAAAGCATGGAGTTTCATGCCAAGCAGCTCGAAAAGCGCCTTGAGGCAATTGAGGCGGTAAAAAAAGCCGATATTTGGGGATACCCAACACAAGTAGTCGCGGTTGACTTAAATCTTGCCATGCTTAAGCACTACGGTATTAGTATTGCCTCAATCAACAATGTACTCCAAAAGCGGGCTGTAAATATAACGCCAGGCTTTGTTGATGCAAGTACTCGCCGTTTTAATGTTAAAACTAGCGGCAATTATCAACATATTGATGAACTTAATAATACGGTAGTTTATTCTGACAACACTGGCGTTATTCGGTTAAAAGATGTTGCGCATGTTACCTTTTCAAATAGAGAAGCAAACTACTTAGCCTACTACGATGAGAAACCGGTAATATTTTTAACGGCTGAACAAAGAACGAACACGAATATATTTGCATTGACGCAGGCAATAGAGTCTGAAATTTCAGCGTTTAAACAAACGCTACCCGATAACATAAAAATAGACACACTTTTTAAACAATCTGATGGTGTAGAAAACCGAGTGAATGGCTTCTTCGATAATTTATGGCAAGGCCTAGTGCTTGTTGGGATTATGTCATTGATTTTTTTAGGTGTGCGTGAAGCCGTTGTTGTTATTGTTGCTATTCCTTTATCTTTTCTAGTGGCGATTGGTTGGTTAGACTTCGCAGGCTTTGGCTTGCAGCAAATGTCTATTGTAGGTTTAATTATCGCGCTAGGTTTATTAGTAGATAATGCCATTGTAGTCACTGAGAGCATTCATCGAGAAAAGAAAAATACCGCATCTCTGGCTGATGCAGCAGCAGCGGGCACCAGTAAAGTCGGTTGGGCAATTACCAGTGGCACAGTGACGACAATGTTAGCTTTTTTACCTATGCTGATGTTGGCAAGTGATACGGGAGATTTTGTTCGCTCTATGCCTGTTACCGTAGTGTTAGTTTTATTGGCTTCTTTATTAATCGCCTTAACACTAACACCATTGCTTGCGAGTAAGTTTTTCAGTAAAAAGCCGAGTAAATTTAAAACCCTACAACACTATGCTAATGGCTTTGCTGAGCAATATTATGTGCAAGGGTTAAGCCGCTTAATGAACATAAAGCTCATTATGCTTGTAGTTGCCTTTATTGCTTTATTCGCTATGGCGTCTCTCTTTGGACAGGTAGGCGTGAGCTTATTTCCAAAAGCTGAGAAGTCTATGCTGTTAATTGATGTAGAAACACCAGCAAATTCATCTCTGGATTATACCAACGATGTTATGCAATCAATGACTGGCTTTATTAAAACTCAGCCTTATGTAGAAAAAATTGCCCTTAATGTGGGTAACTCTAATCCTCGTATTTACTACAATGAGATTCCAAAACGTGGTGTATCGAGCTACGGGCAAGTACTATTGGTTCTAAAAGAATATGACGAGCAAGAAGTTAATAAGCTAGTTGCGTCATTGCGAAAAGAGTTTTCAACATGGCAACAAGCAAAAGTTACCGTGAAAGAGTTCACCCAAGGGCCAGTAACTGATCAGCCAATTACCGTAAGGTTAATCAGCGAGTCATTGTCAGATCTTGAAAATGTAGCCAGTGATTTACAGCGTAAAATAGCTTCAATACCAGGCGCTATTAATTTAGATAACCCAATTGGTATTGCTAATACGGAATTAGCCTTAGCAATTGATTATGATAAAGCGGCTTTATCAGGTATTGATATCAACCAATTAGACAATGCAATTCAAACTGCGTTATCAGGCACCTTTATTGGGCAATTTAACGATGCCAACGGGGAAAACTATCCAATATTAGTTCGCAGACCTAAAAGTGATTTATCAGGCCTTTCTGACATCACCATCGTTAATCAGCAAGGTGAAAACATTCCATTAGGGCAATTTGTAGAGATTAAATTACAAAAAGGCCGAACAGACTTTTTTCATTATCAAAAGTTACGGATGGCTAGAGTATCTGCTGATGCCGCCCAAGGTTATTCGGTGCAAGAGATTACCAGCGAAGTAGTTAACTATTTAGATAACTACACATTACCAGCAGGCATGTATTACATATTAGGTGGTGAAGAAGAGTCTCGACAAGAGTCTTTTGCAGGTTTATCTCAAATTATGTTGATCACGGCAATCGGTATATTTGCTATTTTAGTTTTACAATTTAAGTCATTTTTGCAGCCATTAATTATTTTTACTTCGATACCTTTTGCTATGACAGGTGCAATTCTAGGCTTGTACATCACGAATTTATCATTTTCTATGATGGCCTTTATTGGTTTAATTAGTTTATTTGGTATTGTAGTTAATAATGCCATTATTTTGATTGATACGACCAATAGAAACTTGTCGACGGGTTTAGCTAAAAAAGAAGCTATTTTATTGGCCAGCTCAACGCGATTTACCCCAATACTACTAACCACGATCACTACCATTGGTGGTTTATTACCGTTAACACTTTTTGGTGGTAGTTTATGGCAACCATTAGGCGTAGTTATAATTTCAGGACTGTGTGTTTCGGCGATAGCGAGTTTTATTATTGTGCCAATACTCACCGAGCTATTTACAAAAACAGATGAACCTCAAATAATAAAAGAATAAATCATGGATTTTTACGGCTTAATTGGTTTTTCACTTGCAGTAGGTGTTTATACATTATTTGCACTGCTCATTATTGCCGCGCGTAATTATAGCTTGGTTGCTCGTGCAGTATTAATTTGTACTTTAGTTACTTTAAGCAGTAACTTAATTGCAGCATTACAAATTAAGCTTGGATTCAGTCTTCAATGGGCAATGCTTGCAGACGGATTTAAAATTGCTTGTTGGTCGTTACTCATTATTTTGTGCAATACCGAGCACCGAAACCTAAAAGCATTGGTGAGCAACTATTATGTTCGACAATATATCGGCATTTGGTCTGTACTCATGGTGGGCTCTTGGCTCGCCAGCTATTGGTTAGGTTATGCGTATGAATATATATTCTTACTATTCATTATTTTAAACTTATGGGTGTTGGTATTGCTCGAGCAGCTATATCGTAATGCTGACTTGCAGGTGCGTTGGGCTATTTGGCCGTTGGTTGTAGCATTGGCCAGTGTTGCTATTTTTGACTTTGTTATTTATGCGCAAGCCACCATGGTTGATGGCATTGATTTTAATTTTTGGTTTAGTCGTGGTTATTTAGCTTTTCTGGTAACACCACTGCTATTAATTAGTATTCGTCGAATTAAAAATGGCGAAGTCCGTATTTTTGTTTCTCGTAATGTTGTCTTCTATAGCTCAATGTTAATGATAGCCGGCGCTTACTTATTGTTAATGTCTTTTGCCGGATATATCATCAACTTTATTGGTGGAGAGTGGGGTGACTTAGTCAGTCTCGGGTTTTTAGTGCTGAGTGGTATTGTGCTAGTGGCTTTACTGATCACCGAATCTTTAAGGCGCCGTGTAAAAGTTTTTATTGCGAAAAACTTTTTTGCCAATAAGTATGAGTATCGTGACGAGTGGCTAAACTTAATTGAGAAAATTGAAACCACAAGTGGTGCAAGTCATTATCAAATGGCTACGCAAATTATGCAGTCTAAGGTTGAAGCGTCTTGTGGTGCAATAATTAAAAAATTCTCTAATCAGCATTATCAGTTACAGTATAGTCATGGCATAGAAATTAACGACGAACTCGAAGAACACCTTTTAGAGGTTGGCTTATTTTGTCATCAACAAGGCTGGATTGTTGACGTAAACGAATATGAAAAATCTCCTTTACTTTATCCTGATTTGACATTGAATATTGCGTTATTACGAGCTAAAAAAATTCAAATAATAGTGCCAATATTTATTGGCAAAGCATTTTATGGTTTGTTTCTCCTCGCCAATGAACAAGAGCTAAAACGCTTAAACTGGGAAGATAGAGATTTATTATTTGCGATTTCTAAACAATTAGGCAACTTCGTATCTTTGTACGAAGCCACAGACAAGTTAAGTGAATCGAAACAATTCGATGCCTTCAATCGCATGTCAGCATTTTTGGTACATGATCTAAAAAATGTTCAAGCGCAATTAGCGTTAATAACAGCAAATGCTGAAAAACACCGAAATAATCCTGAATTTATTGATGACGTATTTGAAACGGTAGAATCAGCGACACAACGTCTAGAAAAGGTTTTATCACAATTACGGAAAAAACAAGTAGAGCAATCGTCGAATAGTCAAACAGATATCGCATTAACTATCAAAAAAGTGGTTGAACAAAGCAACTTAAGCTTACCTGTAGTGCAGTTTGAACAGCAAGGTGATTGTTCCACTTTTATTGATAACGAATCATTTCATTCGGTTATACATCACTTAATACAAAATGCTCAAGAAGCTACAGAAAGTGATGGTTGGATAAAAGTATCAATTGTTGAGAAACAGCGAGTTATCAGAATTATCATTGAAGATAATGGTTGCGGTATGAGCGAAGAATTTATTAAGAATAGATTGTTTAGACCTTTTGATACCACCAAAGGAAATGCCGGTATGGGCATTGGGGTATTTGAAGCTAAACAATTTTTTGAAAACATGGCTGGTATTATAAAAGTTACAAGCACGCCTAAAAAAGGCACAATGTTTACCATTGATGTACCAAAAAGAACAATAGGCGCGATAAACGGCCAAAATTTACACTAAGGATCCAAGTAGCATGGAAAAGTTGTTAATAGTAGATGACGATAAAGGTATCCAAAAACAATTAAAATGGAGCTTATCTGATTATGATGCTGTACTCGCGGCGGATCGTGAAAGTGCAGTTGCTGCTGTTAGGCGCTATGAGCCAAAAGTGGTTACATTAGATTTAGGCTTGCCACCAGACGAAGCAAATGCCTCTGAAGGCCTTGCGGCATTACAAGAAATCTTAACTATTGCCCCACATACTAAAGTCATTGTAATAACAGGTAATGATGACCGTACCAATGCCCTTGCAGCGATTTCTGCTGGCGCTTACGATTTTTATCAAAAGCCAATTGAAACTGACGTTATTAATGTCATCGTCGCTAGGGCGTTTAGTGTTGCTGCCATTGAAGAAGAAAACCGCAAAATGCGTGCAGTTGGTGGAAATGACATTGGTATTATTGGTAATAGCGAAAGCATTGAACGTTTACGTATGATGGTTAAGCGCATTGCACCAACGGCAATTACTGCTTTATTATTGGGCGAAAGTGGTACTGGTAAAGAAGTAACCGCTAATGCCGTACATTTAGCTAGTGACCGAAAAAATAAACCTTTCATTGCGATTAACTGTGCCTCTATTCCTGAAACGCTTTTAGAAAGTGAATTATTTGGCTTTGAAAAAGGTGCTTTCACAGGAGCACACAGAGCAACTAAAGGGAAAATAGAATGTGCAGAAGGCGGTACATTATTCCTCGACGAAATAGGGGACATGCCTTACAGCTTACAAGCTAAACTGTTACGTTTTCTTCAAGAAAAAAGCATTGAACGCTTAGGTGGCAGACAAGAGATTGCTGTAGATGTTCGTGTAGTTTGTGCAACTAACCAAAACCTTGAACAAATGGTTGCTGATAAAACCTTTCGTGAAGATTTATTCTATCGAGTCAGTGAAATAACGTTAAACATTCCGCCGCTTAGAGATCGTGATGAAGACGTCATCATCCTTTCACAGTACTTTCTTCAACATTATGCGGTTGAGTATAAGCGTAATGTTAAAAGCTTCTCTGAAGATGCCTTAAGCGCGATTAAAGCACATAAATGGCCGGGTAATATACGTGAGTTACAAAATAAAGTGAAAAGCTCGGTAATTATGACCACAGGTACACAAGTTACTGCGATAGATTTAGGTTTTTTTGAAAATCAGGATAAGAGTTTCGAACTTTCGCTAAACTTGCGTACTGTGCGCGAACAAGCTGAGTCAATTGCGATACAAAAAGCCTATGCTATTTCTGAAGGCAATATGTCGAAAGCCGCTGACTTGTTAGGGGTAACTCGACCAACGTTATATTCATTAATAGAAAAATACGAATTAAAAATTAACGCTTAGTGTTTAGTTTGAAAATTCGAGTAAAAAGCTAAAAATAACCGTCGTAAGGCGGTTTTTTAGTTTAAGAGGTTTAGAAATAAATCAAGCGAATAGCAATCAGTTGTAGCTCGGACTTTAGTCCGTCAGTCCGCCAGCGATCAACAATAAATTATTACAAAGCGCAGGTGTACTTTCTCTTTAGCTGAATATTACTGCAGAGGATTTATCGCGAGAAACAGGCTGACATGGTATTTAACCTGAACTCTGGATAATGAGTGCTTGAAACTCAAGTGAACCAAAAGCTTAGGTAATAAAGTAAATGCTATAGCCAGGTGAACATCACGAATAGATATTATCAATGCTTCATTTTATGCCATTTCCAAGGCAAAACGTTTATGAATAGCGCGCTATTTATCGACGTTTTAACGCTGAAAATGGCTTAAAAGGGAGCATTGAGCAAGTGCTGCTTATCCAGAGTTCAGGTTATTTAACATGATGGACTAAAGTCCAACCTACATAAGTCCTAACAATACTAATCTAACGTGTAGGTCGGACTTTAGTCTGTCAGCGCTCAAACAAGCGTTAATGACATACGCAGTGCTTATGCAAATAAAATTATCAAGGTAATCCCCACTAAAAGCAGGGATACAAGCAGGTTAGGTGTTATTTTTCGCTTTTATCGTCTGTATCAGTGTAAATGCGACTTTTATGTTTAAGCATCTTATCAACATAACGTGCCATTTTAATTTTCTGCTTAATATTACTTTCTAATATTTCTTCTACTTCTCGTAATACTTCTTTAATGCTCTCAACTTTTTCAGCAGAATTTACCACAACTTGATTTGGTTCAGTGCTGGTTAATTCTGCGGCATTTAAAGAACCGGTTAACTCAACTTCCATCTCTTGTGCTACTTCATTGATCGCAGCCGAATTTATACTGTTTAGCTCTTCTAAAAAGCCAAACAAGAGTAGCCGATCAACAAAAATATTAATCTTACGTGGCACACCTAATGTTTTCTCATGAATAAGATCAAATGCAGCATCAGAAAATAAATCTTCTTTATTACAGCCCGCTTGATGTAGCCTATGGTTAATATACTTTTTAACTTCTTCTTTAGATAAAGGTTTTAAATGCGCAGAGGCGATAATTCGTTGACGAAATTGCTCCATATTTGGCGCTTGTATAATACCTTTAAGCTCTTCCTGTCCGAGTAAAAAGCTCTGGATCAAAGGTTTATTATCTAATTGAAAGTTAGATAACATACGCAACTCTTCAACGGTCTCACCAGGTAGATTTTGTGCTTCATCAACAATTAATAATGCACGCTTACCTTGTTGATGTAACTGAATAAGAAACTTCTCTATACCTTGTAGTAAGTCGGCTTTACTGTTGCCTTCAACAGAAATGTTAAACTCTGACACCACTAACTCGAGTAATTCTTGAGGATTAAGTTTAGTGGTTACAAGTTGCGCGGCAACAATGCTTTTATCCGCTAAGTTATTTAATAAATTGCGGGCTATTGTCGTTTTTCCTGTGCCAATTGGCCCAGTTACCACAATAAAGCCTTCGCCTTGATCTAAACCATATTGTAGGTAAGACAAAGCGCGTTGATGATGGCTAGAAGCGAAAAAAAATCGTGGATCTGGACTTAACTGGAACGGTCTTTCTTTAAAACCATAGTAATTTTCATACATACTGCTAAAAACCTTTGGTTACTTTGGCGCTAACGCGACCTTCTTCGTAATTGAATAATGCATTATCAGAAGCTCTGTTTAAGTAGCTTAACGATAAATCAAAAGACAAGGCGCTATTTAATGATTTCTGATAACTGATTTCGTAACGTCTATATCTGTCGATACGCTCAAACTCTGTATCTATTTGCAAATTAGTTTCGGTATAAGATAAATCAAAACTGATACTCGAACGACCACTGACTTTTCTGCTTACATTTAAGCTGGAAGCACTTCGTTCATCCTCATTAAAGGATTCTAAATTTTCTCTATTTTGATGGCTCGCGGTAAAGCTAATTGTTGTTCTAGGTAATGCTAAAACAGAACTCCAATTTAAGGTTTTATTTAAAGAAAAAACGTTGTCTTCAACCAAAGTAAAGTCTTGAATAGGGAATAATTGAAACCCAGGGTTGTCAGGTTCATTAGGGTTATCAGGAAATATACTGCCCTCATCTTTAATAATACAATCAGCTACGGATGTTATATTACTTGAAGGACAAAAATAAAACCCAACGAGGTTTGCTGCAAAATTATTACGGGTGAAAGTTTGTACATCTTCTACATAACTAATTGAGTTAGTTAAGCGTTTATTTCTATGAGTAAAATCTAAACCATAACTGGTGCCATAAAAGCGTTCAGAAATATTAGCGGTAAGTTTAGTTCGTGGTGAAGGTTGCCATTGCACTGAAGCATTAACATAAGCTTCTTGTTCGTCGCCATCTAAATCTAGGTTATCACCAATAGGCTGATTATAAGAAACATTTAACGCTAAACGCGGTGTAATTAACCAACGAGCACCTAAGCCGTATGAGTTCGACTCAATAGAGCGATTACTGTTATTAATATCGCCACTATTGTCTTCATCATAATATCGTAGAAAAGGATTAAGGCCATAGCCTGTTATCCAACCAATTTTAACTTCACTTTGGCTTTGTTTACCTTTTTGATTATTATTTTCTAAATCTTGGTAATCATGTTCAACTTCCCAAAAAACATGGCGAGCGCCAGTGCCATTTGTGCTGGTAATTCTGCTGTTTATTCCTTTTTGATTTCCAATATTGTCTTCTGAATTAGTTTCTCGATAACCAATCGAAGAGTTTACAATAAAGTCACTATTATCGATGTTGTATTCAAGACCACCGCTGTAAGTTTCTACTTGCACTGTATCAGCTGAAACAATATCGGCTAATGCATTTCGGCTGCCATTTCGTGATTGATTAGCAATATCGACGCCACCATAAACGACAATACCATTAGGCCAAAGTTGAACTCTTAAATCACTCGATAAGGTTTGATAGTCGCTATCAAGATCATGATCATGACTATATAAAGCATAAATACTTTCTGATGAAAAATTAAATTCTGCCTGTTGTGCTTTATATGTAGATTCAATGTTTAATCCAACTTGGGTTACCAAGCTAGATTGTTCATTATTAGTGGTTAAGCCAACATTATCAGAGTATGTTTCATCGACAATAATACTAGGATCAAACTGCCACTCACCTGCAACAGCAAGTTTAGAGCAAATTAATGCAATACAAACAGCACTAAGCTTAGTTTTATGCGCCATACCCATAGCCGTAATAGCCATACAAATCCTTATGAGATCTTATTGCTTTATTTAATACTAGACCTAGTGCTAAATCTTCATTGAGATGTCGAGTTGCTGTTTGAATATCAGCAATAGAACTTTTAGATTCTTCAACAACAATAACGCCTTGCCCCATTAAACTCGCTAGTACCAATGTTTCGGTCACACCTATTAATGGCGGGCAATCAAAAATAACAATACGATCAGGGTATCTATTCGCCAATTCATTCGCTAGTGTTGCCATTTTCTCACTGGCTAACAACTCGTTAGACAAATGATGCGGCTTACCCGCGGGGATTAATTTTAGTTTATCGATATCGGTGTTATAAATTATATCGCTAACTTTTTCAGATTTACCCAGTAAGTATTCAATAAGGCCAGGACTGTCTTCAACACCTAACTCGCGAACTACACTTGGGCGAAGTACGTCGGCATCAATAAGTAACACGGTTTTATCTTGCTCAAGTGCAATACTTAACGCTAGGTTAATCGCAACGAAAGTTTTACCTTCATTAGGCTTTGCGCTACTCACCATAATTAAATTACTGTGGTGTAAAGTTTTTGAGGCATTACCAAAAGCATTATTAAGAAGCTTACGTTTAATTTGTCTAAATTCGTCTTTAATACTTTTGCGGGTACCGTTATCGATTAAATAGCCACGCTCAGCTAAGCTTACTTTATCAAGTGCTAACGTATCTTTTTTCTCTACATTAGTTGCTTCGACAGCAACCTTTTCATGAGGAATTGGCTGTTGTTCAACTTTCTCTGAATCGTCATGACTTTTTTGTTGTTGCTTAGCTAGCGCTTTTTCTATGATACTCATAAGTTATAAAATCCCTCTGATCGGCGCTAATAAAGCATTAGGAGCAATGGCATAAAGTATAAAAAATGCCAATACGATTAATAGCACACTATTAGAAATAATAAATATCAGGGTTTTTCTTTTGTGCCAACGTTGTAAACCTAAGTTCTCAGTGGCAGACACAATACCGAATACAGGAATACCAGTAAGTTTAGACACTTGGCTACTAGAAGTAACCACAGGGTTAATTTGGCTAAATAATAATGACAAGCCAACACCTACACCAAAAGCAAAAATTGTAGAGCCAAGTAAAAACAAAATACGTTTTGGCCCTGCAGGTTCAGTAGGAGCTCTGGGTGGATCAATCACTCTAAATTGAATCGGATTGGTTGTTTCATCAGCTTGTTGTGCTAATTGAGCTGTTTCCTGACGATTCAATAATTCTTCATATTTATCTTTTGTTATTTCATAGCCACGGTTTAATGAGGTTAATTCAGCTTCTATTTCTGGCAAAATATGAATTTTACTTTCAAGCTCTTTAACTTGTTGGCGATAATCCTTTGCGCGAACATTAGTTGAAGCAACAGCGTTTTCTAATTGGTTGACTTGAATTTGCAATTGTTGAATAACAGGGTTTTGACTAGTAGCAAGCTTATTGTTATCACCGTTATTAGTTGCATTCAAATACTCATCAATTTCTTTAGTTCGCTGAGCGTTTAAATGTTCTAACCGACGTTTAACTTCTTTAACATCAGGATGCATTTCAGTATATCGTAACTGAAGTGAATCGAGGTTAGCTTCTAATTCCGAAATTCTGTCGTCATACGTCGTTTGAATACTGTTCGAATTCATAATGTTATTTTGAGCATTATCATTACTTGACGGAGAAGAATTCAATTGTGACTTCGCTGATTTTAATTGCGTTTCTTGTTCAAGTAAGTTCAATTCAGTTATTTTTAGCTGCTCTTTAACTATATTTAATTTTTGATAAAAGCCACCATATTGGTCAGGTAATACGCCGCTGTACTTTTGTTTAAAATCAGTTAGTCGAGATTCTGCAGCTAATAAACGGTTTTCATAATCCTTAATCTGAGTTGTTAAGAACTTTTGTGCGGTATTAGAATCACTACGATTTTCGCCTAAGGTATTTTCGATAAATACAGTAAGTGCAGAATTAACCACGTTTTTGGCCATTTCAGGATCTTTATCTCGGTAAGTTATAGTAAAGATATTTTCATTACGACCACCGGTTTTCTTAATAATAATATTAGTTTTTAAGTCATCTATTAGTTCTTCATAAGCTGCTGGAGTGTTAGCTTGAACATCAAGATCTGTCATACGGGTAATGCGTTCTAAATTCGGACGACTTAACAACGTTTTTATCATTAAACGTATTTGCACTTCAGGATCTGTATTTACAGTTAAACCTTTAAGTAGCGGACCGAGAATAGATTGAGTATCAGCATATACACGAGCTTCAGACTCATAAACATTATCGAGTTGAGAAATAAAAACCCAAGCAAAAGGGCATATTAACCATGTTGATATGATAATAAAGCGACGTTTAAGCCAAATACCTTTAAGGTAATCGACAATTTGTTCTATAATTTCTTGCATTCCTGACCTCTAAAACAGGTAAATAAATCTATTGTGTTTAAAACCATGTTTCAGGTATAACAATAATATCGCCAGGTAATACATCAACGTTAGCTAATATTTCACCATTTTTAATCAAGTCTTCAATGTAAATTTCATACTGTTTTTGAAGACCATTTTCTATTCTGACTAACTTAGCACCATTACCGTTAGCAAATTCAGTTAAGCCACCTACCTGAATCATCACATCAAGTAACGTCATGTGTTGAATATAATTAACGGCTTGCGGTTGAGCAGCTTCACCTATTACACGAATTTGTTCACTAAAAGGGCCTACAAAGTTGTTTACGGTTACGGTAACAACGGGCTCTCGTAAATAAGTTGCTAGTATTTCTTCAATTGAACGGGCAAGTTCGGTTGGGGTTTTACCGGATACAGGAATGTCTTCAACCAAAGAAGTCGTGATCATGCCATCGGGGCGGACTTTAAATGTGCCTGAAACTTCAGGGTTACGCCAAACAAAAATATTAACCACATCACCAGCACCAATTAAATATTTATAGGAGTCAACATCAACTGTATTCGACTGATGAAGCTTGGCAGGTGGCAATGTAGCTGAGCTACAACCAGCTAAAATATAACCAAAAGTAAGAAATAAAATCGCTTTTAATGTAGTAGTCATGCGTTTTTCCATGGTTTTAACCTTATTTATTTATAACCGTATTTTATATAAGCTAATTGATTGTATTTGATTTTTACAATTGATGCACATTATTTAATTTATGTAAATATATTGTAAATGTAGTATTTTAAATAGTCTCTTGTTTACATTTCACAGTGAATCCATTCTAATATACAGCTTAAAAAATAAAAACATCTAATAATGAACTGTGCTTCATACTAGAAAGGAACTTTATTACCTTATGTCTAGCCCTAAATTTCGTGATTTATCTGCGGGTAGTAAATCTTTAGTGTTAATCGAATTTATCTGCTTTGCTGGCGCACTTTTACTTAGCTTATACCTAAATAAAGTATTTCAGTTTGTTGAACACGATACTCAAAAAACGCCAACGAATATTCTTTTTATTCATTCAGTTGTTTACGCCTTAGTAGTGCAGTTATCGTGCCTTGCTATGGGCCTTTATGACTCGAAATTGAGAGAAAGTTTGCGAGGTGTAATAAGGCGTTTACTCGTTTCAATTGCCATAGGCTTTTTTATTGTCTCATTATTCAATCCATTTTACGGCTCAGGCTCATTAGCCATTGAGTTACTTGCAGTCGCTTCATTAATTAGCTTCTTTTTTGTTTGTGGAGTACGTTATTTTACCCTTCAAATTGATTTCTTTGGCTTTAATAAGCGTAATATTCTCGTATTAGGGGCAGGTGAGCGAGCGTCAATTATAGAGAAACGAATGCGTCGTGACGTTGACCGACAAGGTTTTTTTATGCACGGCTTTGTGGTTATGAATGGCGATGCTGAACATGGCATTGTCAACGAAAACAGAATTACACTCGACTGCTCATTGGTTAATTATGCACTAGAGCATCAAATTGATGAAATTGTTGTTGCCAATGATGAACGTCGAGAAAACCTGCCAGTAGATGAACTATTTGCTTGTAAAATTAGAGGTGTTGAAATAACCGAAATATTAGATTTTATTGAGCGTGAAACAGGTCAAATTGCAGTTAATTTAATTTATCCAAGTTGGGTTATATATTCAAATGGTTTTGCGTCTGCGAATCACTTAAGAAACACCTTAGACTGGATTTTTAATGCCACCATGGGGTTTTTCTTATTCCTCGTTACATGGCCTGTAATGTTGATTACCGCATTATTGATTAAGCTCGAAGATGGCTGGAAATCACCCATATTTTACTCGCAAGAGCGTGTAGGGTTAGACGGGCAAGCTTTTAGAATTGTTAAATTTAGAAGTATGCGAATAGATGCAGAAAAAAATGGCGCACAAATGGCAGCCAAAGATGACGATAGAACAACACGCATCGGTAAAGCCCTTCGCAAATATCGTATTGACGAACTCCCTCAAATTTATAACGTAATGGTAGGAGATATGGGCTTTGTTGGCCCACGCCCAGAGCGTCCTCAATTTGTTCAACAGTTAATTAAAAATATTCCATATTACAACGAACGTCACAACGTTAAACCTGGGTTAACTGGTTGGGCACAGCTTAAATACCCTTATGGCGCTACAGAAAAGGACTCTTTAGAAAAGCTAAAGTACGATCTGTATTATATTAAGCATCGCAGTTTTATGTTGGATTTACTTATTTTAATTCGAACGGTTGAAATTGTATTGTTTGGAAAAGGTAGATAGCTTTTAGTTTTCTATTATTTTCGTTAAATTTTTCGTTTAAAGTTTTTGTAAAGAGGTAAGATAAGTTGAAAGTTTTGCACGTATTGGAATATTCTAGGCCTAATATCAGTGGTTACTCTTTGCGTTCAGATGCCATTATTCGTCATCAACGAAAAATAGGTATTATAACCAATCAGTTGACAAGTCAACGTTATCAAGATTTCAAAGCATTAGAAGAAGATGTTGAAGGGGTTGTTTATCAGCGAACCGAACAATCGACTTCTTTTTTATCTAAAATACCTTTTATTAATTATCTCGCACACATCAGTCATTTAGCTAAACGAATTGAAAAAGCGGTACTAAAAGATAGGCCAGAGGTTATTCAAACCCATTCGCCAATGTTCAATGCACTAGCGGCAGTAAAAGTAGGGAAAAAATATAATATCCCGGTGACATATGAAGTTAGAGCATTGTGGGAAGACGCGGCAGTAGACACTGGAAAAACCAAAGAAGGTAGTTTTAAGTATCGTATGATCAAAGCCATTGAGCAAAGTGCCTTTGAAAAAGTTGATGCGATTAGTTGTATTTGTGAAGGTTTAAAGGCCGACATAATTAAACGTAACATACCCGAGAATAAAATATTTGTTACACCTAATGCGGTAGATATTGAAAATTTTCAACCCTCATATAGTCGAGATGCGGAGCTAGAAAGATCTTTAGGCTTATCTGGAAAAAAAGTGGTAGCATTTATTGGCACTTTTTTTAAATATGAAGGATTAGCTTATGCAATAGAAGCTATGAAAACTATTGCTAAAAGTCGTGATGATATTCATTTATTACTTGTTGGTGCCGGTAACGAGTTAGAAAATTTAAAACAACAAGTTGCTCAAGCTAAGCTAGAGAAATTTGTGTCATTCGTGGGCAGAGTCCCATTTGATCAAGTTAGTCGTTATTACAGTTTGGCTGACGTTATGGTCTTTCCTCGAGAAAGCATTCGATTAACCGAGTTAGTTACACCCTTAAAACCTTTAGAATCTATGGCTCAATTTAAACCGGTTATTGCTTCAGATATAGGTGGCCACCGCGAGTTAATTAATGATGGTGAAACTGGTTTTTTATTTCCTGCTGACAATGCTAGCGAGTTAGCTAGTAAAATTATTGAAGTTATCGATAACAAAGTATTACTGAATAAAATTAGTGAGCAAGGCTTGCTGTTTGTTCGTGAAAATCGCAACTGGTTAAATACCGCTAAACAGTATTTACCTGTTTACGAAAGGCTAACTAAATAAATGCCTGAGGAAAACAAGTCAATACTAATTATAACCAATTTGTATCCGGTTCCGTGGGGACCAAACAGAGCAAGTTTTAATAAACAGCAATTTGACCTACTAAGTAAACACTTAACAGTTAATATAGTTATATTGTTGACATGGAAAGAATGGTTAGGTCATCGCAAAGCATGCAATAACACATCAAATATTAAATATTGTCCATATTTTTATATTCCTAAATTCGGTCGTCGCTTAGTGCCGACCTTTCAATTTTTATCATTACTCTTTTATTTACCTTGGATCAAGAAACAACAGTTTTCTGGAATTTTAGCCTCCTGGGGATTTCCCGATGCTGTTGCTGTTTCAATGTTAAATAAATTTATCAAGTTACCTTTGTATGTGAAAGTTCATGGCACTGATGTTAATGAAAATAGTCAATACCCAGCACGCAGTGCTTTAATGAAAAAATGGCTCAATAAGGCTAATACTATTTTTTGTGCGAGCCAAGCCCTAGCTGATGTCTTGCAAAAAACAGGAATTAACAAACATAAATTAGCCGTTAACTATAACGGTGTAAATCCTGAGGTTTTCTACCCTGTGGATCAGAAGCCGCATCATCAGCATTTTGTTTTTGTTGGTAGTTTAATTGAAACAAAAGGCTGTAATGAGCTACTTTCAGCATTTATTCAAGTTAAACATAAACACCCTGAAATAGAGTTAGATATTATAGGTGAAGGGCCAATGAAAAAAATATTGGCTGAGAAAATTAGTCAATCTGGTTTCACAGATAGTATTCGTTTACAAGGTTCTGTAGTCTTATCAAAAGTGGCTGAATTTATTCGCCATGCAAACATTTTAGTTTTACCAAGTTACCGTGAAGGTGTTCCAAACGTGTTGTTGGAAGCATTTGCTAGTGGTACACCGGTAATATCGACACGTGTTGGTGGTATCCCAGAAGTAGTCAACAATGAAGTAGGGTTAATCGTTGATGCAAAAAATGAATTAATGTTGGCAAGTGCAATGGAAAAATCATTGACTATAAAATGGTCAACTCAAGCTATTCTTAAGCATGCAGAAAACTTTGATTGGGAAAGAAATGTCCAACATGTTTTAGATAAAATGGAAGGTTCATGAAATATCTAAAAAGAGACATAAGACAAAAACAACAAGTTTTAACAGATGAAGGTTATCAAGTCTCCATGTTACGTACAATAGTGAGTGATGGCACCTCAGCTAATGTATTATTTCGTTTAACTAGTTGGCTTATTAAATACAAGCTATCACCTTTAGCACTCATTTCCTTGTGGTTAAATAGAGTAATTAATGGTTGTGTAATAGGCGCAGGAGCTACGTTTGAACAAGGGTTCGTAATTATGCACCCTGTAGGTGTAGTGATAAATTCTAAAGTTATTGGCGGAAAAAATATTGTGGTGGAAAGCGGTGTAGTTATTGGTGATGAAAAAGGTCAGGCACCAATATTAGGCAGTAATATCTTTATAGGTGCTGGTGCAAAAATTATTGGTGGTATTAGCATTGGAGATAATGTGAAAATTGGCGCAAATGCGGTCGTGGTAAAAAGTCTTCCAAGTAATGTTACTGCAGTAGGTATACCGGCAAAAATAATAAACAAAGGTGATAAATAATGTTAATCATCTTTTGGCTTTCATTATGTTTATTAGTATATTCATACTTTATTTATCCCTTGCTACTAAAGCTATTCATCAAGCCTAAAAGCATTACTTTACAAGAATTAAAAGAATACCCAAGTGTTGATATTATCATTGCGGCCTATAACGAAGAGTCTTGCATAAAAGCACGCATAGAAAATGCTTTAGCGCAGGATTACGCTGGCGAACTGAACATATTTGTTGCATCAGACGGTAGTAAGGATAATACCGGTGAAATCATCACGAGTTTTACCGACCCTCGCGTTAAAGCTTTTAATTTTCCTGAAAATAGAGGGAAAATATCTGTTTTAAACGATCTTATTGCGCAATCAAATGCTGATTACTTGGTGTTAACCGATGCTAATACTGACTTTAAGGCCGATGCAATTGATATACTTATAAGAAGCTTTACTGATCAAGTTGGCGCTGTTTCAGGTGAATTAATCCTAGAAACTGATGACGGCAACCAAAACCAAGACGGACTTTATTGGCAATATGAGCAACTCCTTAAAAAGTACGAGTCAGCGTTAGGTGGCTTGTTGGGGGCTAACGGTGCTATTTATGCAATTAAACGCGAACTCTATATGCCGTTATCGAAAGACACAGTCGTTGATGACTTTTGTATCGTTATGAATGTTAAAAAGCAGGGATACCAAGTGTTATACAACGACCTTGCCATTGCAACAGAAGAAGTCGCCCCTTCACTCAAAGAAGAGTTCGGTCGTAGAGTAAGAATAGGTGTTGGTAACTATAAAGCCTTTATGGTTAACACATGGGCACTATCACCTTTGCAAGGTTGGTTTAGCTTATGTTATTGGTCGCATAAAGTATTACGGTGGTTCGCACCGCATTTAATGTTGGTTATATTTTTAACAAATTTAGCATTGCTAGGTGCGCCATTTTATAATTTGTTGTTTATTGGTCAAATACTGTTTTATGCAATCGGCCTTTATGGTCAGAAAAAAATAGATAATGGTGATAAAGTTAGCGGGATTATTGCAATAGTCAGTTTTTTCTTATCGATGAATATTGCCTTAGGACAAGGTTTCTTAAAGTTTTTGAAAGGACATCAAAGCGGTGGCTGGCAGAGAACAGCTCGTTCAGGAGATAAAAAATAATGTATGCTTTTCTAGTTTTATTCGTTTTAGGTTTAGTGGCTTTTTGGATGATACTCAAAAAGAAAAATATGGACATTTGGTTTGTTTCATACCTGAAAAATGTAATAAGCAGACCAAAAGTTGATGGCCCAGTACATGTTTTGTTTTGCTTTGTTGATCACTTTGAACCACAGTGGAAAAATCGAGATAATATTGAGCTAGAACGTGCACGTGTCGATCGTTGGTTTAAAGACTATCCATTAATGGCTGAGCAACATAAAGATGCTGATGGCCACATGCCTCAACACTCTTTCTTTTATCCACAAGAAGAATACAGACATGAGCATTTAGCTAAGCTATCTGATATGTGTTACCGCGGTTTTGGTGAAATAGAAATTCACTTGCATCATGATAAAGATACGCCAGAAAACTTTACTAAGGTCATGACAGATTTTGCCAATATCTTACACCATGATCATAATGCGTTACCTGTTCATCCAGACACAGGGCAAATAATGTATGCTTTTATCCATGGTAACTGGTCACTAGATAACTCACTTCCCGATGGTTATATGTGCGGTATCGATAATGAACTAGCGCTACTAAATAGAACTGGTTGTTATGTTGATATGACATTACCTGCAACGCCTAGCCCAGCGCAAACTAGTAAAGTTAATGCTATTTATTATGCCGAAGGACGACCAGGTAAATGTAAAAGTCATGATACCGGTATTGATGTTGAAGTGGACAAAGCTGAGTCTGGTGATGTCATGCTTATTCAAGGCCCTATTGGTATTAACTTTAAGTGGAGAACACCCAAAGGTTTACCTCATGTTGAAAATGCTGATGTCAGAAAAGCCTGTCCGCCACTTAAAAGCAGAATTGATCAATGGGTTAGTTCACACATCCATGTGAAAGGCAGACCAGAATGGACGTTCATAAAAGTGCATACTCATGGCACACAAGAAAATGATATGGATACTTTGTTAGGACAACCCCGCCATGATATGCATAGTTATTTAGAAACCAAATATAACGATGGCAAAAATTATGTACTACATTATGTATCAGCAAGAGAGATGTACAATATTGCCAAAGCCGCTGAGGCGGGGAAAAACGGCAATCCAAATGAGTACAGAGACTTTATTTTAGCTAAACCAACATTTAAACAGTTGTAGTTGTATGGGAGCTAGGATGCTAACAAATGTTAAACATAAGTTGAGTAAACTTATTGCTGATGCGGTATTGCCCAATGGACTCTATTGTTTTAATTACCATAGAATTGGCGAAGCTAGTCTTACTGAATACGATCCTAATGTTTTTAGCTGTAATGAAGCTCATTTTGCTGAACATATGCAATATATTAAAAAGAGTTTCACTGTCGTTACGCTTGAAGATCTCCCCGTAATATTTAAAGGAAAAATTACAGATAAAAGATATGCGTTAATTACCTTTGATGACGGCTACATTGACAACTACACTAAAGCGTTTCCTATACTACAGAATAATGAAATATCAGCTACTTTTTTCTTGGCAACAGATTTTATGAATAATGCCGAAATTCCATGGTGGGATAGAATTGCTTACTTGGTTCGTCATGCTCAAGTTGATGAAATTAAACTTAATAATTGGCCTGATGTAATTACTCTATCTAAAGAGGATGTACCGACAAGCATAAGAAAAGTGCTAGATATTGTAAAAATAAATAATGGTTCCACTATTCAAGAAATACTTCTCGAATTAGAGCAAAAATTATACATACCTAATGATGAACTTGTGAACAATGAACCTTTATTTATGACTTGGGATATGGCGAGAGAAATGCAAAATGCGGGTATGAGTTTTGGTTCACAAACCTGCAGCCACAGAATCATGTCGCATTTAAGTATTGATGAACAAGATCTCGAAGCTAAGATCTCAAAAGAAACTATAGATAAAGAACTGGATATAAATATAACAGCCTTTGCTTACCCTGTAGGCGGTAAAGACAGTTTTACAGTTGATACCATCGATATTATTAAAAAATATTATCAGATGTCATTTTCTTTTATCGCTGGTATTAATACCTCTGAACATTTAAATGAGTTTTCTATCGAGAGAATATCCGTCGACAGTAATTGTAATGGTATGCAATTCCCTTATAAAGTATTAAAGCTTTATTTAAAAAAGCTGCATAAAAGTGTTTGGAAGTAAAAATGAATTATAGAAAAATTTTTCGTAAAGTACTATTTCCTTTCTATTACACCACCTTGAAAAAAAGTCACGTTGTAGAAAAGGTATCTCAAGCTAATAAGCGTTTAACGTGGACACAAGACGAGCTTAAATCATACCAATGGCAGCAACTAGAAAAGCTATTACATTTTTGCTGGAGCAACGTGCCTTACTACAAGCGAGTTTGGCAAAGTGCTGGTATTGAATCTGTTGAGCAAATAGATAGCTTAGAGAAGTTCTCAACATTACCCGCATTAACGAAACAAGACGTGATGACTTACTATGACGAACTTGTTCCTGCTTGTAATAAAGCCACAAATATAAAAAAATCTACCGGTGGTTCAACCGGGCAGCCATTTCACTTTGAATTAAACATGGCTAGCCATGAAGAAAGGTTAGCCATAGCATGGAGAGGGTACGGCGAAGTGGGCGCTGACTTAGGCACTAAAGCTGTATATTTGTGGGGTGCTAGCTTAGGCAATGTGTCAGCCTTTCGTCAGCTCAAAGAAAGCCTTTATCATCGCTTTTTCAATAACTACATACTGAACTCTTTTGAGATGAATAACAGCAATATTGATGAGTATGTAAAACGCATCAATAAAATAAAGCCCGATGCAATTGTTAGCTACGTAAACCCTTTAGTTGAATTAGCAAAATATATTATTGCTAATAAAATTAAAATGCATCAGCCCAATACCATTGTTACCGGTGCTGAAGCGCTTTATGAACATCAAAGAGAATTAATTGAAAAAGCCTTTAGTTGTCCTGTTCATAATACTTATGGCTGCCGTGAAGTTATGCTTATTTCTTCAGAATGTAAAAAGCAGCAAGGCTTACACATTAATATTGATCAATTAGTGGTTGAAACGCTTGTTGATGGGAAAAGTGTTGTTGAACAAAGCGGCGATATAGCCATTACAGATTTAACCAATTACGGTATGCCACTCATTCGATATCTCAACGGTGATTGTGCCACGTTATCAAAAGACACATGCGACTGTGGTAACCCGCTGCCTATGATGAACTCAGTCGACGGGCGCAAGCTCGATATTATAAAATGCCCGAATGGCCAATTACTTCCGGGTGAATTATTTCCACATATGTTTAAAGACTTCACTTGGATTGCAAAGTTTCAAGTGGTGCAAACTGAACTCGAAGCCATTAATGTAAAAATAGTGCTCAACGCACAAAGTACATCGCCTGACTTTCAGCCAATAGAAAAAATAATCAATAAATATTCAGAAGGTAGCTTAATCATTAAATTTGATATTGTAGATGATATCCCTCTGACACCTTCAGGTAAAAGACGAGTAACCGTGTGCAAAGTATAGAAAGTGCCTTAGGAGAAAACGTGGATAGTAAGCCTAAAAGTGTTCTGCATATATTGTCTAGCTTAAATATAGGCGGTGCAGAGCGTTTTGTTATCGACTTAGCCATTGAGCAGCGGCAGTCACTAAAGCTTAATAGTGCTATTTTATCTTTTGGTGAACAGGATGATGTTTTAGTTGCTGAATGCATAAAAAACGATATCCCTGTACATTTTGTTGAAGGCAGCCGAACAGAAAAAATAAAAACTATTCAGCGTGTGATTAACGAATTTGATATTTTGCACTTTCATTCGCCTTTCACTCTATTATTTACTTGTTATAGCCCAATGCTATGCAAACGAAAAACAGTTATTTATACGCGCCACGGAGCTGAACCATTTAATCAACTTAAATGGCGTGTTATGCATAAAATTACGCAATTTATCGTCGACCAAATCACCTTTGTCTCAAATGAAGGGCAAGCTGTTTTTGGCAAAGTTAATAATTGGCAGAACAAACCACAATCTGTTGTTGATAATGGCATTTTAATACCGCAAGAAAATCATCAGAAACCACTGAATGAACAACAGGCTAAAATTAAACTAGGCTCTGTTGCCAGAATGGTTCCCTTAAAAAATCAAATCTGTTTGCTACGAGCTTTAGCAAAAGTGCCAAAAGAGTTAGCAAGTAAATTCGACATTCACTTCTTTGGTAATGGCCCTTGTGAGGAATTATTAAAATCAGCGGCGGCTGAAAGTAACCTATCTGCAAGCATACATTTTCATGGCATGCTAGTTGACCGAGAGAGTATATACAAACACATTGATGTAATGGTAGTAACTTCAGAGATGGAAGGTCTATCTATTGCTATTTTAGAGGCTATGGCACGACACATACCGATATTGGCAACTAATGTAGGTGGAAATCCCAAACTAGTACAAAGCAATGTTACAGGTCAGTTATTTAACTATGATGATGATACAGCGCTTTCAAAATTGTTAACGGAGATAGCCGCCACACCAGAGTTAATTGAAAAATGGGGTAATGAAGCCTATCAACTGGTAGTTCAAAACTATTCTCTGGAAACTGTTGCACAAAAATATATGAAGCTTTATTTAGCTGACTAAATTGAATTATTAAGGACTTTGCATGAGCGTATTAGTTTCTGTTGTCATACCCGTTTATAACGGTGATGAATATTTAGAAGCAACGGTTAAAACGATTTTAGAGCAAGACTATCATAACTTTGAAATAATACTGATCAACGATGGTAGTAAAGATGGCTCTGAGCAGCTGATAAATACCTTAGTTGACAACAACAGCAATATTAAAGGCTTCCACAAGCAAAATGGTGGTGTAGCGGCTGCACGCAACTATGGCATTGAAAGGGCAAATGGAGAATTAGTCGCTTTTTGTGATCAGGACGACTTTTGGCTGCCTACTAAGTTATCGAAACAAGTACCACTTTTTGAAAACTCTAAAGTAGGTCTAGTTTATTGTGGCGCCATTGCTGATTATGCCCATCTTAATAAGCAAGATAAACCGAGCTTCGAACGTAAATATCGTGGCGATGTATTCGACAAGCTTATACAAGTCAACATGTTCACGTGCTGTACAGCTGTTGCACGCAGAAGCTTATTACAAGAAACGAAAGCATTTGACGAAGAGCGCAGCTTGATGGGAGTAGATGACTGGTTAGCTTGGTTAAAACTCTCGCTAGTGTGTGAACTTGATTTTGTGCCTGAGCATTTAGCCATTCATGTATTTCATGGTGACAACTATTCATCAAATGAAGAAAAAATGCATGCCGCTGAGTTAGTCTGCTTGGATAAAATTCAACCTATGGCTGAGAAACATAACAAATCGGTTGATTGGGATGAAATAAAGCAGAATTTACATGTTAGATATGCCAATACCTATATTTATAATGGCATGTTTAATTTAGCGGGTGACACGCTATTAAAAGCGTCGTTACTGAAAAATAACAGCAAATTGTCTATAAAGGGTAAGTTGTTTAAAACAGTGCCTAATTTTATTTGGCGATTTATGCAAAAAATAAAACGTGCTGCTTAACATTTTTAATAGCGTTATAGTTCAAATTTATTATCCACAAAGAGTTAATTATGAATGTTTTCCCACGAGCACTGAAAGATGAGTACTAAAAAACTATTTTTTAAGAGTTCAGTTTTTCGATTTATAGAAAGAATTGTATTAGTTGTATCCTCGTTATTACTTACTCCTTATTTTATCAATGTACTTGGTGCTAATGGTTACGGCTTTTGGTTGTTAATCCTTTCCATAATCGGCTGGTTCAATATTATTGAACTTGGTTTTCCGTCAGCAGTTCAACGCCATACCATACTAGCGTTAGAGAAGGATGATCCTGTAGAAGTGAATACTGTCTTTTCAACAAGTATTGTACTTTTTGGTTGTTTAGGCTTTGCTGCTGCAACTTTGCTGGCTTGTGTTGCTTTGTTTTCTGCTGATTTCTTTGGATCAACAGTCGATGCAGATGCATTAAAAATGGCTTTATTTATCTTATCAGCAAAAATATTGATGGATTTTTTAATGAACCCTTTTCATGGTTTCATTACTGCTTTTTTAAGACTCGATATTGATTCAAATTTGGTCATGGTTAATGTACTAATAAAGTCTATTTTGATATTTTTATTAATACCGAGCATGAATATTTGGGGGGCAATCATCGCAACCTTGTTTGCCGACGTATTAACAAATGGGGTCAAGATTTATTACATAAAAAAACTTTATCCAGCGATGAAGTTTAGTTTCAAGTTAGTGTCTAAAGAAGAGTTAAAATCATTATTCGCTTTCTCTAAACACGTAGTTGCTAATGGGGTTGCTAATACCTTAAATTCGAAAGCCGATCCCTTCATTGTTACAAAGCTTATAGGTCTTTCATCTGTTGCTGTTTATGGCGTTGCTAACCGTTTAGCTGAACACATTAAGTCTTTTGTTTTTACAGTGAATGGCTTTTTATCTCCTGTTTTTATGAAAAAAATGTCGAAAAATGAAAATTTAGATGATTTGTTTCATAACGCGATAATGATTAACTTATTTTTTGCTACGTTGTTTTCAGCACCTTTAATTATTCTAGGTAAAGCCTTTATTGTTCTTTGGGTAGGCGAAGAATTTGAACCTGCGGCCAATATTCTTTATTTTCTAATTTTTACCTTCTTTTGCCAATCAATTTATACATCGGTTAATCAAGTGCTACTTGCACAAGCTCAGCATCAATATATTTCATTGGTTAGCCTTTTTGGGGCAATAACTAATATTTCATTATCGATAGTATTAGGCTTGAAGTATGGACTTATAGGGGTTGCTATAGGCACCTCTATTGGTTCGTTTATTGCTAATGTTGTACTCAGTTTATGGTTGTATAGTTTCTATAATAAATTAAAGCTTTATTTAATTATACGTAAACTCTTTATGGCGAATGCTTTAGTTTTTGGTGTCGGTTTATGGCTTGCACTATCGGTTATGACTAAGATTTCTTGGTTTGAACTTGTTTTATATGGCGCAGCGAGCTTTGCTATATTCTTAGTGCTTAGCTGGTTATTGGTGTTAGATAAAAACTTGAGAAAGATATCCGGGGACTACTTTATATCTATAAGTAAAAAAGTACTTTCTAGAAAGTAAGATTGGATTGTATAAAGCTATTTGAGAAAAAGTACTTAAGTTTGAACAAAATTATTAACGGATTAATGCTAGCGCTATATAACGCTCTATTGGAGAATAAGTTTTGGGAAAATGTTTAAGCTGTTTTTTAGAGTCGAGAGATAATAACTTTAATTTAATCCGGTTTATTGCCGCCTTCGGTGTCTTGCTGAGCCATAGCTATGCGCTGTCTATAGGTAATAATTCTAAAGAGCCCTTCAAACAATTAGTAAATATGTCATTTGGGCATATCGCTGTTGATATTTTTTTTATTTCAAGCGGTTTTTTAATCGCTAATAGTTTGTTTTTGAAAAAAAACTTAACGACCTTTTTATGGGCAAGGTTTCTTCGTATATATCCTGGTTTATTTGTAGCTGTATTATTCTGTGTGTTTATTGTCGGAACATATTTCACAAGTTACTCATTAGTGCAATATTTAACAGATAGTCAAACATACTTTTTTCTGTTCAAAAATACAGTACTTTTCTTTGGCGAAGAACCCCGCTTACCAGGCGTATTTGAATCATTACCTTGGCCAGGAGTTGTTAATGGTTCTTTGTGGACATTACCATTCGAGGTTAAAGCCTACTGCCTTTTAGTTTTTTTCAGTATTGTTATCAATCGATTACTTATTTGGTCAAATGGCGCGTTAAATGAACGTTTAATATATTTACTAATTCCTATTTTGGGTATGCTAATTTATATATCTAATCACTTTTCTAATTTCTTACCTATTTCATATTTTGCATCCGAAGATTTTAGGCTTTATTCGTTATTTTTTATAGGGACAGCATGCTATATTTTTAAAGATAATTTAGTACTTTCGAAACGAATATTTTATCCTGTTGTACTCACATTGCTAGCTTCATCTATAAACACAGAACTGTTTTTTATTGTTTATAATTTGACTATATTTTATGTGATATTTTATATCGCATATATACCTAGAGGTTACATACGTAAATTTAATCAATATGGTGATTATTCTTATGGTATTTATATTTACGCATGGCCAGTACAACAAAGTGTTATTGCTTTTATACCAGAGGTTGGTGTTTTAGCACTGTGTATTTATTCTTTTATTGTGACTATATTTTTATCTTACTTTTCTTGGCATTTGATTGAAAAAAAGGCATTGAAATTAAAAGGAAAAGTGTCATTTAAGCTTAAATGATACTGTATTTTTAGACTTTTAAACCAAAAATATTAACTGTCTCGTATCAAATGTTCATTCCCACATCACTGGCTTGAAAAACTAAATGGGTAAGGAAGGAAAAATGAAAAACGTCGCTGTATTATCCTGCTGGTTTGGTCATAAATTTAATTTACCGCTAAAAATTAATTCACTCCTCACCTGTAAACAGTGGATATATGCGAGTATTAAAAACCTTCTGCCTTTTAAAATTTTAGATGCGTTGGGGTTTATATCCATTATTCCACATTCGCCTTACGGTATAGAGAACTGTTATTTTTATTCAAATAATAAAACATTAAAAAAAGAAGTTGAGTTTAAGGGGTGGCATTTTTGTTTTGTAGAAGGGGATATTGATAATGGAGAAAGTATCGCTTCATCATTACTTGCTAAGAAAGTTAAGTTTCTGCAGATAAATAATATTAATTTCAACTACTTTGAGCATCTTATATATATGGATAGCCGACGAATTACCGACGATATAAACCATATAATAGAAAAGAATCAAAAGGGTATCCTTATAAGGTATGAAGCAAAGCTTAAACCTACAATATGGCATGAAGTAGAAGAAGCGAAAGGCCAAGAAAGATACGCTAAACATATGAGTAAAACCATTGATTTTATTAATGTTAAGTTAACGAAAGGCTACTCTCCTAATAATAGGGTAATGAATACAGGTATTATCGCTTACTCAATGAGCAAAAAAGATGAAGAGATTAGAGCAATGTGTGATGAAATATACAACGCCTGTATTAGGCTAAAACAACCAGAGTGTCAGATATTCTGGTGTCTTTTATCACAGCCTTACATTGATATAATCTATGCTATTGAATCTTCAGAACTAAAAAGTCGTTCGGGACTATAATTTGACTTAAAAATTAAAACTCATATTTCTAAAATTTTCCATGTAAGTATCTGTTAAGTGTTGACCCAATTGTTTCAAGTCTTTAGTTGGAGTAGCCATTGCAATGCCTACAGATACCGATAGATTTTCAGGCAAAACACCGCTAGGCATATGAGGGAGATCCCATGTTTTCATGTAATTAATTTGTTTTCTCAAAGTTGGAAGTAATGCAACTCTCGGTACACCAAAAGACATTGATGTAATTAAACCGTGTAGGCTACTACCGCAGTAACAAGAGGAGTTACGGATAATATTCATTAAATCAAAAATATTACCTTTTAAATAAGTGCTATAAGGTATGTCACTCGCTAGTAAAGACGCAACTTTATTAATGCCTATAACGTCATTGTGGCCAGCTGCGTTACCTATTGCTATAAATACTATAGGTAAGTTAAGAGCCTTACTGGTTTGAGATAGGGCTTCAGCAAATGCTTTTTCTTTACCTCTTACATGTCCTTGAGATATTTGGAATACTATATATCCGTTGATATGCATTTCTATGATACTTTTAGTTTTAAATGAAGACTTCTGCTCGAGTTCGTCGATAGGTATATAAGACGACATAATCGTAGCCGAGTCAGGAGCTAGTTTGGGTTTAGAACAACCTACTCTTTCTAATTGAGATTGAGAAAATTTATCCCTAACAGAAACAAAATTAGTCTCATTCATTAGCTTATATAGAGCATATATATCATGCTCCTTAGTAACATTTGAAACGCCTGTAGCTCCCACTGAATTGTAAATAACTTTTCTTGAAGTTCCTATGTCATTACGACTTAAATTGAATGGTAAATCAGAGGTTAAACCCACAAGACGAGAGGTTAAATACTGTGTGAACTTAGGGAAGTAATAACAAGCTATACGCTCATATAATGGGAAAAGGGACTTTGGTAAAAGATATCCATAGGCTGATTGCCAATCGCAAGCTACCACATCGCCACCAGCCAGAATTAACGTTGCATCATCCTTACTCATTTTAAGTGCTTTTTTTATTGTGATTGTCTTTTTCGCACCGTAGGTAGATAAATCACTATTAATTAAACCTGCAATTAATACTTTTTTTTCAGGGAATTGTTCATTAATCACACGTCCCATGATCAAAGGAAATAATAAATCACCATAATTGTGCCTATCAAAAGCACCATATAAAATAATATCATTCATAGTAATAAAACTGGAAAATTTAAGTTGGTTGCAGCTAAACTACCAAGCGTTTATGAACAAAAGATGACAAATTAAAAATAGTTTCCAGATGAGATATACAGTATTTCACATCGTTGGATGTATCTTTATTTGGATAGATAAAGAAGAGGTAGGAAGTTATTTTAAGGTTTTACGATTCGAAAAGATAACCAGCAGGAATTACAAAAAAATCAGTTTCACTTGCTTTAACCCCTCATCCCTCTAAATATCTCTAACTATTTCTATAAGCTCAGTTGTTGAGATTGATGGTGTTCTAGGTAAATAGATAACTTCGCAAATATCTTTGAACTCATCAAAGCGTCCTTTCCAATCATCACCCATCACCAATACATCGGCTTTAGTATCAATAATATATTGGCGTTTAAGCTCTAAAGATTCCTCAAAAAAAACTTCGTCAACACACTTTAACTCTTGAATTATTTCTCTTCGATGAGTTTGATTACAGATGGGATTACGTTGTTTTTTAGAAAAATTTAAAGCGTCTGTAGATATCCCTACAATTAAGTATGAGCCCAAAGATTTCGCTCTTTTTAATATTTGTAAATGACCGATATGAAATAAATCAAATGTACCAAATGTGAGGACTCTTTTCATAAGTTAATATCCTTATTTACTGTCTAAGTAGTTAAATAGTTTAGTGGAAAAAGGACAAGCACCATCATTAGCCTTTTCATGAAATTGATTTTTTAAAGCCTTATATTCATTTTTATATTCATCATTAGTTTGATGTTCTTTTAATGATATTAAGCGCTCCAGCACCTCATTCCAAGAATAACAATAAGGCTTGAGTGTTACATCTTCAAATTCGAAATAAAGAGACCGCTCACGTTTTTTGTATTCGTCTAAATCAAATGGAGCGAAAATAATTGGCTTGTCGGATAATAAAAAATCAAAGTAAATACTTGAATAGTCGGTAATTAAACAGTCATATTGATTGATTGATTGATAAATGTCGTTGCCAGCATCGAGCTTAATTACAGGAGAATTTTTGATTTCTTCAACTACTTGAATAGGTGGTTTATTTACAGGATGCATGCGTAGTGTTAATTGAATATTATGCTTAGCCAGTTGGTTTTCTATTGTTTTAAAGTCAAAACCATAGCGCTCAAATAAATCACACTCTGACGCTATTCCTCCTCTAAATGTTGGCATATAGATACATTTAAATGGGCTGTTCTCAGTTTTATTTATGTTATCAAAAAACACATCATTGCGAGGAAAACCACAGGTTAATACTTGTGATTTATCTACTCTAAAAGCTTGAGCCAATGTCGTTTGAGTTAATTTACTGGTAGAAATGACTATGTCATTTCTATGTTTATTATAAGGTGACAAGTAATCAACAAATCGACCAAATATATTTTTTGGTTCTTTGTTTTCTGTGAAGGCATCAAACATGATTTTTTTTAAAGGAATACCATGCCAAAGCTGAATTACTTTAGTTTTCTTACCTATAGACGGTGAAAATAGATCATCGTGCAAAGATTGACAAATTATAACCTTGCTCGCTCTGAGTTGATGCCAAATACCTAATAAGCTTTTTTCATGATAAGCAATGTAACCTAATTGCTGAACTTCCTTGATAACATCAAAATTCTTAGAGATCCAAACTACTTTAATCTCTTGCTTATGGTGTTTATTCACATATTCAAAAAATGCTTTTGGATTGTCATTATATTTTTGGCCAAACCACGCACTAAATACCCATATTTTTTTATTCTTTGGAGTAATGTTCCCCAAAGTGTAAATAATAATATTTATTAGTAATGTGACGATAAGTTTAATTTTTTTCATTTAAGTGACTCATAATCTTTTGGTAACTTTACACTGCATTAACTAGGAATAGCGACTAGGTTTTACAAACCTAGTTTTAATGAAATATATACAGCAACTATAACGACCCAGCAGTACCCCATAGATCTTAACGCAGGAGAACTACTGAAATGTTGTTGGTATTCAGGGCAGACCTTAACCATACGGATATGAGACGCAATTGTCATGCCCATAAAAATGAAGAGTGTTAAGGTAAACATACGACTGATAAAAAAACCTGTGATCATAAAACCAATCATCGAGAAGAATAGGGTTTTATTAAGTAATCGCTCATTTTCAAATGCGATGTGTTTCTCTTCGTCTACTATCGATTCTTCAGCATCAGCTTCTTTTTTTAGCTTACTTGCTTTGATAAATAGGTAGCCTGTTAATACCGTGAAAATTAAGGCCCCACCCCATAGAGAATAACCAGGGACACCTAATTCACCTGCAACATGTATATAGGAGTTATGAGCAACGAGGCCATGATGATCAAAAAACCTACCTTTGCCAACACCAAACACTGGATTGGCCATGAGCATTTGTATACCAGCATACCAAGCTTCTAATCGTCCATTAGCAGAAGAATCAATGCTACTCTGTAATGAAGCAATAACAGTAGCAGCAATAGGGGCCAATAAAACAACAGAAACAAATAATTTAGGTCCTGCATTCACGACTAGAAAATAAATACCAACTAAACCACCAGCACCTAGCATACTGCCTCTTGAGCCCGTCAAATAAATACCGTAGCCCAAAGCACAGAGGACACCAAGCATCGTTAGCTTTAAAATTCTTGAACTTTTCTTATAAAAATATATTGCAAAAGGGATGTTCATGACTAGAAACATTCCCAAGTCATTAGGATCATTGAAAAAGCCTAGATACGTGATTCTTCTTTCACCTAAATCTATATAGCCAACAGAGTGTGTATTTAATGCCCATCCAAAGCCTTCGTATGCAGTTTGCTGCACATGGCCATTATGTACCATTAATAACGCAGCTATTAAACAAACCACCATTAAAATGTGTTGTCGTTTGATTGTCGTAATGCAGACACTCATTAAAAACAGTGGAATGATTGCACTAATAAAGAGCTTCTTTGCTTCTTCGATACCAAACATGCCTGAGCCATTTAAAAAGCCTGACATTATAATCAAGGGGATTAAAGCTAATAACATCCAGTGTTGTGGGTATAACTTTAATGGTCTTTGTGCGAGTAAGACTATAAAAAATGAAGTTATGGCAAATACTTTTATCAATATCCATTCAACACTTGCTTGAAACATTTCATGGGGACGTATAAGTGATGATGCCGTATAAAGAAATAAAAAGAAAAATGCTGCTGTAGAGTCTTTTTCTTCACTAGTAGGAAACTTACGTGTCATTGGAATGAGAGTCCTTTCGATATTTTCATTATCGTATTGTTATGACGGAGACTAAAGTAATCGAGGTTATTATCTATTAAACAGATTAAATGTCTATCATGTTTTTTTGATTAGCCCGTGATAGCTCTTCTATAATGCTTGATATTTATGTTATGAAAGAAATAATTCTATGTACTAATTTATGTAGAAAGACTTTTTTAGGACTAACCTTAATGTCGATATTAGTCATAGGTTCTCGAAGAGCCGAAAATTTTTCTTTATAGCTATCTTTGAGCTCTCCCATCATAAAGTCATAATACTGGTGAGGGCAATTTTCGATGCTCCATAGGTGTAAAGATAATCCTAATGAAAAATTGGCATATCCTTCGCTGTTCCAACCACATTGATAGAAATACAGTGTAGTTTCATCGAAAAAATAATAGTTAATCGCAATAGGATTATTATCAATACTAATAGCACTGATTTTTATCGAACTTTTAGCTCTAAACTCTTCATGAAAACGGTTAAAGTCTGCATGAGCGAAAGCACCTGTATTACCTCTACTTTCCCAAAGGCTTTGATGATATTCAATAAGCTTAGCAATATAAATTTCATAGGCTTCGGGTTTAACCCAATGATAAGTGGCATTGATTTTTTTTAATTGGTTATTTGAACGTTTATATCGAGCACGTGTATTTTTACTTATGTTTTGCAGTGTCCATTTTGAGCGTTCAACGCAATATCGACTATGTGTTGTTACTGCAGTGTATTTAAAAACACTCTCTAACAGGCATTTAATATGACTGCTTTGCAAAGCAGCACGCCAATATATTTTATCTACATTGAATTCAGCTAATCTTTTTTGCAGATCGGGTAATACGATTGCTTCATATTTTTTGGCTATGATAGCGTCACAGTATTCCGACGAAACTTCAGCTTCTTCTGGTTCTCCTTGCCCTAGAGGGTACAACACCTTCAAGTGAGGCCACTGCAATGAATGCTGGATGTAACATGGCAATATAGCGACTAAGTTGTTGTCAACGTAACCCGTTAGCGTAGATAACTGCCAATTACTTTGCCAATAAGTGTGATACCAAATTAATATCCATTGAGGGGAAGAAAATGGACTTGTAGTAGAAGATTGCTGTAATAATTCTTGCCACTGTTGTGCAATTGTATCTAAGCCAGCAAAGTCAGTAATTAATTGCCACTGTATACTTTGAGTTACCTGTTTATTTTCTGTTATTTGGCTCATTGCGTGTTGTTTGCGTTTAACCATAACTCTAACCAAGGTAAGTCACTGCTAGTTGAGTATGTCCAGCCAAAACGCCTTGGCGGTAAAATGGGTAAATAGTCATGCTTTTTGTTTTGGTACTTTTTGTTAATGTCTTTGCATTGCTGTACAAACACGTTAAAAAGCTCTTGTAGTATAAAAGTATCTTCATTGTTCTTTGTTTTTACATATAAAGACTTTCCAATGAGGCTAGCTACATCACATGCATGTTGGCGGTCTGTCCATTGGTTTTTAATTTGCAGGCGTTCATTATCCATTGAAGAAAGATAGAGAGGCAATACCATGTTATTTAGTCTTTCGTCTGCGAAATGAATCCCATAATTCGGCATAAAATCACCAAAAGCACTTAGTAATGCGGCCGACTTCTTATCACCGCTCAGTTTATAATAACGCCATAAACCATCACTTAATAGCGCCATCATCCATGGTGAGCATACAGGAGAACTACCCGCTTTACCTTCATGCGATTTATAGGTATGTTGAGGGCACCCTCGCATTGGCCAATCTTCTCTTGGATTAAAAACCATTTGTACAGTCGCTTCGATAATTTCGTCTATCCGATTTTTAGCCTTGATGTTGCCCGTTACCTCCCAGTAGGCAATAGCAATGTTTAATGCGGCAGCTTGATGCCGTTCAGTCCAGAATATATGTTCATTTTCATAGACTGGAGACCAACTTAATGACCTTTCATAAAAAGTTTTTAAAACACTGATTATTTGTTTATCACCAGTTAGAAAATAGTAATAAAGTAACCCATTGGGCATTAAGTACTTTAAGTCATAGCTTTCTTTTAATGTAAATTGGCCGGTATCATCTATATTTTTCAAGTAAAACTTTGCTAGCCTTGTACCTTCTCTAAGCCACTTAGGATCGCCAGTTAATATAAATAATTGATAAATTGCTCTGGGTCGATCAAATAACCATTGTGAAAACTTGTTCATTGGATAGCCTTTTTCGATCAGCATGTCCGCATTAGTAACAAAATTTGCATAAAGGGTCTGAGGATCGGTATACCAGCTATTATCTATAGCGTGATTTTCTGGCTGCAACAAAACACTTTCGCCAAGCCATGATATAGAAGGATAAACCAGATACGTTTGAGTGTTTGTAAATATGTTGTTTGTTGGTAGCTCTTTTTCTGCAGGTACCCATTTTAGGGAAAATTTTATAGAATGTGGAGGTTGCTTTAGGTTTTCATGATTGCTTATATCTATCGCTAGCAATCGAATAAATTTTGATGATTGATTATTGTGCCACGTGTTTAGTACAGCAAAGTCACTAGCAATTTTCTCATCATTTATGTGCAAGCTGAGTTTAGTATTTATGGCTATTTTTAAGTTTGGTACAGGTAAGATAAACACAGATTCATTTACCGGCGCTGAAAATGTAATTCGAGACTCTTGCGAGTATAAAGGTATTGATGCTATTAAAGTCAGCAGTAAGGTAAATAACTTCACCAATTTAATTTTATTCATCATTATTTATGATCTATTAAGGTGAATTTTGATAAAACAGGACGGTGGTCACCACCAAGGCTATTTAAAGTAGTAGCTTGTTCGATACTAAAGTTTTTTGAAAGCAATATGTGATCTACTCTCACACCAGGAACAGAAAATCCTCTGTATTTGTAGTCAAAAGTATTGTTAAAACCCACGGAAAAATCTGAAATCACATTTTTAAATTGATTGAAATTACGTCGGTATAAATTGTCAGTAACGGTCATATTAAAATCTCCCGAAATTATTACGTTTGTCTCTTTTTCTGCCCACTCACTTATTAAACTAGCAGAAATTACTCTATTAGAGTGAACTGTATCTAAACTATTGTGATCACTAAAGGCTCGTCTAACTGTAGGAAAGTGAACATTAGCAAGGTTTACATTATGATTATTGATCTTAAGTTCATAGAATGCAGCTAAGTCACCATAGCCATTAAATAAAGAGTTCCCTAGAGAGTTAACCTTCTTAAATTTATACTTGCTGATGAAACATAAATTACCTTTGCAATCTTTAAACGGGTAAGTATCGAAAATTTTATAGCTTTTAATGTTTTTTGCCTCTTGAAAAGCAATGGCATCTGGGTCGTAGTATTTTATTAATAATGCTAAACGACTCAACTCTACGCCTTCACCAATGTTTGCCGTTACTAAAGTAAATGAAGGCAAGTTACTTGTATTTGGTGCATTAGTGTTTATGTTTACTTGAAAATCTAGGTAATAAAAGCTCACTGTAACAATGAATGGCAAGGTATATTTTTGCCACATAGTTAAACGTGACCATAAGGCAGCTAATATTACGCAAATACATATGAGCCAATAGCGGGGTAACGCAAAAAGAATATACTTAATCGTAAGCATAGCATCACTGTATGGAGCCACGATTGAAAAAATAAGAATTAAAGCCGTCAATAATGACAAGCAATATAGCGCTAGGGTTACGAAATTTAAAAATAAACTTTTTACTTTTAACATTTTATATCCATGTGTTTAGAACAAACAACACTAGCCACTCTTATAATACTGCTGTGTTAGTCATTATTTAATTAGCACTTTGTAGGTTTTTTCTCTCTTTAGTACAATCATACGAGCAGATGGTATATTGCCAGTGTAAATAGGTTTCACTAACTCCCATCAAACCAGCTAATATCCTTTGTTTTTTAAACGCTCCAGACGATGCAAATCTTTGCTTATCTATTTCAAAAGATACTCTAATTAGCGCTGTCTTATTTCTTTGTGAAATTGTTATATATTGCCAATCGCCAGCAACTTCTTTATTAATTTCTCGCCAACCGTGTGGGATAAAATTATTTCCAAAATCTGTTGGCTTACCATTATCTAATTTACCATTAAAGAAGTACTTTAAATAATGCGATTTGAACATGCCTAACTGCAGAATGCTTTCTTCAACGTATGTAAACTTAGCTATTAATGGTTGTATTTCAGTAGTTTTACTTATTTCTGTGTTAGTTTTAATATTTGGTATTAGCAACGATTTTAACAGTGTTGATGAAATAGCTACGACTAAACTAAAAATGATGATATTGGCGGTTGCTGGGAAAGTATTTTTTGGTAATGTACTGTTATTATGAATATTTTCTTGAACTGATAGTTGATCATTATCAGCCAATTTATTACCCCACATAAATAATAAAAACATAAAAGGAACGTATAAATACCAGCCAAACATATTATGATCTGTCATTAAATCACTCTCCATGTTGGTGTATTCACCGATAAGTATTAATGCTGTAATTCTTATCCAGTTGGTTAATAAAGCACCTAATATGGAAACGCTGAAAAATAATAATGCTTTGCGTGTGTTTTTTATATACAGAAAGTTAAATAAAGAACTAATCGCAAGAGATACAATGAGGTACCTTAACCCACTGCAGCCGTCTGCTATTTCAAATACACCTGCAGGAATGGTAACGAAGTTGCCTTCAACATATGTAGGTATTCCGCTTAGACTCATTAAAAATGTTACAGAAGCTACTGATACATTTTGTAATATCACCGTTAATAAGCCCCAACCTGGCATTAAAAAAACGAGAAAAAGTGTCGGAAAAATAACTTGCCAACTTGCTCTGTATATTACTAACGTGCCAGAAAGTAAAATAGCCATCGTCGCCGCCCAATAACCTAAGTTTATTTGTGCTGAGACCATAATAAAGAACAATAGAGCACTAAAACAAAGCAATGCAATTGGTAATAATGAAGGGGTGTCTCTATAAATTAACTGGCCTGTTTTCGATAAGTGGTAATATAGATACATTGAAATAACAGGTATTAAATAAGCATGTGAATACGTGCCATCGTCAAAACTATTTTCCCATATTGTTTGTATTACTGGGATATTAAAAATAGAAAATAATACAAAAATGAGTATTAGGCCAACAAGGGCTTGGTAAGTAGGCTGATTCAGTCGACTTATTGCTTTTTTATTAGTCATTTTAAATTAAGTCTTTCGTTATCTATGAGGAAGGTTGATGCTACTTTTTATAGTACCAGAAAACCATACGTCTATTATTTCTACTGTATCAATACTTTGGTTGTCATGCCATGGCTTTTTGAGGACTAAAAATAAGTTAATGTTAAAGTTAGCTAAAAGTAAAAAAAGCAAATTTGATTGAATTTTTTTCGTATCTGTTTACTAAGTACTTTTAAAACTTTCTATTACAGGTAAACTAATACCATTAATAAATAATAATATTTAGTTAAGGTAAGTTTAAATGAAAATTGGCATCATTGTTGGTACACGGCCTGAAATTATAAAAATGGCGCCAGTGATCAGAGAATGTGAAAAAAGGAACATCCCATTTTTTATTATTCATTCAAATCAGCATTACTCAAAAGAAATGGACAGTATTTTTTTTGAAGAACTACACCTTCCAGCACCACATTATAACTTAGGTGTTGGGTCTGGCTTGCACAGTAATCAAACTGGTAACATTTTGATAAAAATGGAACCTATTTTGCTGGAAGAGAAACCCGATGTTGTGCTTGTTCAAGGTGATACCAATACGGTGTTAGCTGGCGCATTAACTGCTTCTAAGTTAAATATTAAAGTAGGGCACATTGAGGCGGGATTAAGAAGCTACGATCGCACTATGCCTGAAGAAACCAATCGAATTATGACTGACCATATCAGTGAGTATTTATTTGCGGTTGGGCCGAATCAAGAAAATATTCTAAAATCTGAGGGTATTCCTAGCACTAAAATTCATACCGTTGGTAATACCGTTTCTGATTCACTTTTTCAGCATTTAGAAATCTCTGCGAAAACGAGCAAAATATTATCTGAGCTTAATTTAACTGCTGGCGAATACTTTCTAGTCACGGCGCATCGTGCTTCAAATGTTGATATTATGTCAAACCTTATGGAGTTATTGCATTTATTCGATGAAATGCATAAAAACTATACAGGAACAATTGTTTGGCCAATTCACCCTAGAACCCAGTCTAAACTCAAAGAGTTTAATATTGAGCTGCCAAGTTACTTACAGTTAATCGCACCTGTTGGCTATTTAGACTTTATTCAATTACAAAAGCACGCGAAGTTAATTTTAACTGATTCTGGTGGTATTCAAGAAGAAGCTTGTTTATTGGGTGTGCCTAGCCTGACTTTACGAGAAAATACAGAACGACCAGAAGCCGTTGAAGTTGGCGCTAGTGAATTAGTCGGTAGAGATGCCGTTAAAGCCGTTAAAGCCGCTAAACAATGGCTAAACCAAGATGATTATTCTTGGAAAAACCCATTTGGCGACGGACATGTAGCTGAGTATATAATAGATGTAATCGTTAAAGATTTAACACAAACAGATAGTTCTACAATAATTGCTAAAAACGAAACTATTGCTGTGATTGGTATGGGTTATATGGGCTTGCCTATCTCAAGCTTAATTGCTCAGGCGGGTTACTCTGTTACCGGTGTTGACTTAAGTCAAGATAAGGTTGATTCAATCAATCGTGGCGAATGTCCTTTTGACGAAATTGGTATGCCAGAGTTAATTAAAAAGGTTGTAACACAGGGCTTCTTAAAGGCATCAATTACAATCCCTTCAAGTGATACCTATTTAATTGCTGTGCCAACACCGCATAAAGATAGTCGCTGTGATCGCAGTTATGTTTTTGCTGCTGCAGACGCTATTGCTAAAGTGGCTAAAGATGGGCAAATAGTTATTATTGAATCTACAATATCTCCTCAAACAAGTTTAGCAGTAGCTCAACGGTTTGCTGATGCTGGTATTAACGTAGAAGTGGTACATTGTCCTGAGCGAGCTATTCCAGGCGAAACGTTGAATGAACTGGTAAATAATGATCGTATCATTGGGGCATCTAGCAAAGCAGCGCAACAAAAAGTAAAAGACATTTATCAAAGCTTTGTTAATGGTGAAGTTTTCTTAACTGACTTAACAACTGCTGAATGTATAAAGCTGGTAGAAAATACATCACGTGATGTAGGAATCGCTTTTGCAAATGAATTAGCACAAGTTTGTGAAGAACTTGATGTCGATGTACATGAAGTTATTCGTTTAGCTAATCGCCACCCTCGAGTTAATGTTCTAAGCCCAGGACCTGGTGTTGGCGGTCATTGTATTCCAATTGATCCATGGTTTTTAGTTGAGAATACTAAGGCAGGTGAGTTCATCCGTTTAGCGCGTAAAATTAATGATGATCGACCGAATATTGTTGCAGAGCAAGCGCTTGAATTACTTAAATCTGTAAAGGGCACTAAAATTGGTATTTTAGGTGTTGCTTACAAAGCTAATGTAGATGACTGTAGAGAAACACCTGCTGATGCAATACTAGCTCACTTTAATAAGGCTGGTATTGAGGTGAGTTATCATGATCCTTTCGTGCCTTCATGGGGTTGTAATAAAATTAGTTCACTTGATGAAATAGATTCTTGGGCAGATGTACTGATATTAGTTACCGACCACAGCTGCTATAAAGGGATAGAATTTATTAGCCCTTTATTGAATACCAGATCTTAATTTGAATCCTGCTTTTTAGCAGGATTTTTTATAAATGAATAATACTGAAGGCTATTTTGTATATAGTGAGCTGTTAAATTATTAGCTTTAAATAAATGATACATTTATTCAATAATAAGAAATGGCAACTTAAATATGTTTAAAAGTGCATACTAAAAAATAAAAAACTACAAATATTAATAATAAAACACAGGGAGTTGATGTCTTGAAATTCAATCATTTAGCAACGTATTTAGGCGTTGCAGTTTTTATTGCTGCTTGCGGAGAAACAGTAACGTCACAAGAGCATATTGCTAAGGCGAAGACGGCAATCGAGAAAAACGAGTTTAGTATCAGCGAAATAGAGTTAAAGAACGCGTTAAAAATTGATGCAGAAAACCCTGAGGCTAGGTTTTTACTTGGTCAATTATACTTATCTCAAGGCAATGGTTTAGCAGCTGTTAAAGAATTAGGGCGAGCAAACACCTTAAATTATGATGCAAGTAAAGTCGTGCCTTTATTGGCTAGAGCCTTTTTGCTAACTGAAAACTATGAAGATATTTTAAATCTACTTGAAGACGGCAAAGATTTAGTTTTATTAAGTAAAATAAAATATTTGTCATATAAAAGTATTGCCGCTTTGCTTAGTGATAAAATTGAATTGGCTAAAGAAACCGCCTTTGAATTAAAGGCGTTGTCTGAAGCTAATTCTTATACTTTTTTAGCACAAGCGTATATAGATTTTGCTGAAAACAATGCTGAAGAAGCGCTTTTGAGCGTAACCAAATCTATATCAGCAGACGCGAACAATATTGATGCTTTATTGTTAAAAGGCCATATTGCCTTTGCCTTAAATAATTTTTCGCAAGCCGTAGAAAATTACCAACTTTATGCAGACCTACAACCACAAGTAGGGGTTACTAAGTTACTTATTGCTAATGCATTACTTAGGGATGGGAATTACGATGAAGCAGAGAAGTATGCCGATGAGATCCTCTCGGTATTAAGCACTCAGCCTATTGCTAACTATGTTAAAGCAGTCGCCTTGTTTGAAAGAAAAGACTACACGCTTGCTAAGGAGTATGCTGAAACCGCATTAAATCAAAACTATAATTTACCTGTTTTAAAATTAATAGCGGGTACTAGCGCGTTTTATTTAAATAACTTTGAGAGCGCTCATCTCCACCTAAATGCAGTAGCGAAACAGTTACCACCTAGTCATTATGCAAGAAAAATATTGGCAATAAGTCAGCTTCAGTTGGGGCTAATTGAAGATATAAACGACACACTTGTAGGTTTTAATGCTACAACCTCGGAAGGGGTCGATTTTCTATCTAATATGAGTTATCAGCTCGCTGAGCTAGGCGCTGTCGAAGATGCTAAATTAATATCGAAACAAGCTGATGGCGATGTTGAATTGAGTGCTCAACAAAGTGTTCGTCAGGGCGTTTTAAAGTTAATGATGAACGATCCCTCTGGTGTGGAAGATTTAGAACTAGCGCTTGAAGAAAATCCAGATATTGAAGGTGTTGAACTTGCTATTGCCTATGCTGCTTTACAAAAAGGTGACTTTAATAAGGCGCTAAACGTTGCACAAGGGTGGCAGGAGAAACAGCCCGATTTAGCGGGAAGTTATAACATGCTAGCGGCAGTTTACATTGCGCAGCAAAAAGATGATTTAGCCAAAAAAGCATTACAAACTAGCTTAACTAAAGATGAAAATAATCTCTTTGCACTCACCGAATTAGCGAAGCTTAATTTTTCTGAAGGAAACAACACAGAGGCTGAAAAATTTGCTTTACGTGCGGTGGATAAATTTCCAGATAACCCGAGAGCATTACGATACTTGTATTCAGTAAAGCCTGAGCCTGCTGCACTAGATAAGATTAAATTGGCATATCAAAAAGACAGCAGTAATATTGCTCTAAATTTACTTTATATTGATGCACTTATTGCATCTGAAGACTTAGCTCAAGCTTTAGATATTTCAAACGCACTTGAAACTAATGTTAAAACACCGAAAAAAGCATGGTTACAACGCTTATCTATTTATAAAAAACAGCAGAATGAACTTCAATTAGTAACGGCGCTTGAAAAATGGCTTCAAGTTAACCCATATCATATTGAGCCTGTTTTAATGTTGTCTGAATACTATGTTAAACAAAGGCAAGCAGATAAAGCATTACAATACTTAAACAAAGCATTGTTAGGGCAACATAAAGAGAACTTAGCGGTGAAAATTGTTAAAATACAGTTGCTATTAAATCTTGGCAAGTTGGATGACGCTAAAACTCTTTACCAAGATTCTCAGTTTGAGAAAGTTAATCCTGCACTTCAATCAGGCCTAGAAGGACGAATAGCTTTTCTTGAAAAAAATTATGTTGTGGCACTTAAAAAATTAGCACCATTTTATAAAGCTTACCCTTCAAGCCAAAATGCAATGCTAGTTGCACTAGCGCAAAAGCAAGCACAAAAAGGTGATGAAGCAATTCAAACGTTGAAAACCTTTTTAAAAGCAAATGATTCAGACACCCAAGTTCGTTCTTTATTAGCAAGCTTTTATCTCGAGCAACAACCTGAAAAATCTATACCGCTATATGAAAGAATGTTAAAAGATAGTCCTGAGAATGTTGTTTTTCTAAATAATTTAGCGTGGCTAAATCTTGAAAATAACAATTTAGAACTTGCTTTGAAATATTCATCTGAAGCAATTAAATTAGCGCCTAAGCATCCTAGTGTACTTGATACGCGAGGTATGATTTTACTTAAATCGGGCGATAAAAACATTGCACTCAAAGCATTAACAAGTGCTTTTGAATTATCAAGAGGCACTGATATTAATATTGTGCTTAACTATGCTGAGGTGCTTATCGCTAATGATAAAAATGACGAAGCACGTAAAATTTTAAGACGTTTAAAGCCAGAAGATCCTGAACAAAATGTAAGATTAAAGCTTTTAAAGTCGTCAGCAAACTAATATCAATTTAATTAATTTGTATTTAAGAATCAGGTTTATCTTCTTAGCCTTAGTAAAGGCTAAGGATTATAAACCTTCATTCAGTTAGCCCGCAGTGCTCTTCGTTTTAAAGTTATTCAGGTGAATAACTATCACATACCTTTTGTATACTAAACGACGTAGAGCGAACATTTGGAAGTTGCATAATCAAGATTTAAGGAATTAATATGAATATCAATAGTAACCCTAAGTTAGCCATTTCAGCTCTTTTATTATCAACCATATTGCTTGGTTGTGGTGACAATAAAACGCCAACTGAATATATGGCTGAAGCAAAAACAGCGATTAATGACGGCCAGAAAAGTGTGGCTATTATCAATCTGAAAAATGTATTAAAAACTGAAGCAGATAATGCAGAAGCGCGTTTTTTATTAGGTTCAGTTTACGTGCAGCAAGGCTTATGGGTAAATGCTGAAAAAGAACTTAGAAGAGCTGAAACGGCAGGTTTTTCAGATGATAAACTTAGTTTATTACTATTGAAAGTTAATTATCGACTTGAAAATATAGATTACTTGGCGGCAATTACTGAAGAAAATAAATTGAATGAACTAGCAAAGTTATACTTGGCTCTATCGGCACTTAAGAGTAGAGATATAGTAAAAGGCCGCTCTATGCTGGATGAAATCATTTTGGTTAATGATAATCAAAATATAAGTAAATTAGCTATGGCATGGGAGTCATTTTTAGATAAAGAGAACAAAGCCTCCTTAGCATTTTTGAACGCTGCGGAATCTGCAGATATTATCCAAGAAGATATAATCGAGTTACGAGTTGCGAACTTTGTTGTGCAAAAAAAATATGAAGCGGCAGCTGAGCAGTTAGAATTGTTTTTATCACGTTATCCTCAATCTCATAGTCATAGGCTTCAGCTAGCTGATCAATATGCTAAATATAGGAACTACGCTAAAGCAGAAGAAAATGCTGATTTATTATTAACACTTTTTGAAAATAACGTTGTATTAAATAGAATTAAAGCAGAAATAAAATTTAATGAGAAAGAGTACACCTTAGCTAAAGAATATGCAGATATCGCACTACGTAATAGTAATGATGTTTTGGCGAAAATCATTGCAGGTTTAAGTGCGTATCAACTTGAGCAGTATGAAGCATCATACAATTACTTAAGTGCCTTAAGTGATGCTTTTGCAAAAGACCACCCTGTAAATCAAATGATAAAGCTACTGTCTAACCAGTTAGCCTATGGTGACGCGGGTATAGATAGTACATTACCTGATATGGTTAGCTCTTTAATTCAAAGTGGTGATTATAATAAAACGCGTGAACTCATCGAAGGAGATTCTAATTCAGCAACCCTAAAAGAAGGTGTAATAGATTTTAGATTGGGACTGTTAAAAATTATTGAAGGAGATAATTCATATACAGAAGATTTTGAACGAGCAATTGCTGATGGATATGATGGCATTGAGCCGAGAATTTTACTCGCTCAGCAATATTTACAAGATAAAAAATATAGTAAAGTTTTAGAAATTGCAGAGTCTATATCTTCGTCAAATGAAGTAACTGCTTTTCTACTTGAGGGGAGTGTCTATCAAGAACAAGGTGAGCTTTCTAAAGCATCTGAAGTTTATCAAAAAGTACTTGTGAAAGAGCCTTCTCATACAGGTGCTATGTTTAAACTGAGCCAAGTTTACTTTAAACAAGGTGATTCAGATAAATCTATTTCGCTACTCAAAAATATTTATTCTATCTCGTCTTCTAATGTTTATGCAGTTCGCGCGTTATTTAAGTTTTCTTTAGAAGATAAAAATAAAAAAACTTTAGAGCAGTTTTTTATTACGCAATTGGCAGAAGATAAAAAACGCCTTAATAGGCATATAGTTTTGACTGAGTTTTACTTACTTCATAAAGAATTTGAACAGGCATTAGACATTACTACTCGCTATTTATTAGTGTCACCTGAACAATTGGAGTTGACGTTATTAAAAGCCAGAGCGCTCTTATCATTAAATAGAGTAAAAGAGGCAGAAGAGAGTTTAAATACTATAGAAAGCTTCGCTTTTGGTCACCCTGATTTTGTTAAAAGTAAAGCGATATTTTTGAATGCGAGTAACAAAAAAGCAGAAGCAATTAAAGTGATTGAGGATTTTATCGTAACGAATAGTAATGAGTTAAATGACGAATTGTTATTACTATTAAGTAGTCTTTATATTGAAACGGTGAAGATTGCGCAGGCAGATAAAACTTTAAATAAAGTTAAAAACAAGCAAAGTGCTAGATATATTCGTATAGCGGGGAAAGTAGCGTTAATTAAAGGCAATAATACTTTAGCTAAAGAGCTTTTAAGTAATGCCTATAAAGATAACCCTATACAAATAGTGGTATTAGAGCTTGCTCAAGCATTACAAAACTTAACTGAAATTGACGCCGCAATTGAATTACTAGAAAGCCACATTGCACAATTTAAAGAGAGCAATGTTATTTTATTGAATTATAAATTAGCCGAATTAAACGAGGGGAAATACCCCTCAAAAGCAGAACAGTACTATAAGAAATTGTTAGTGGATACAAACAACAGTGTTGTATCGATAAACAATATAGCTTGGTTTTATTATACTCAAGGGCGTTATAGCGAAGCGAAAACATATGCAACAATCGCTGTAAAGAAAGCGCCAAAATTAGCCCCTGTACAAAATACTCTAGGGGTTATTTTATTAGCGTTAGAAGAGTACAGCCAAGCAACCTACCATTTAAAAATATCTGTGGAATTAGAACAAGCAAACAATAAATATAAAGTATGGCTAGCAAGAGGCTATATGTTGAACAATGATTTAGAAGCCGTTAAGAGTCTACGCGATTCTATAAAGGTAGAAAGCTTAGATGCTGAAATGACATTAATGTTTAATACGATTTATGCTAACGAGGAAAGAGTATATTAGTATGTCAGGTATTTTTACAGTTTTGGCTTTCAATAAAAACGACTATAAATAAAACCCATTATAATCAATCGATTGAAAAGTTGGCTTGCTATGTGCATTGATACTAACAAGCAAGAACATTAATTAAATTTAATATACAAAAGGGAATATAAAATGAAACTTACTTTATTAAAAGCAGCAGCAGTTGCAAGTGTATTAGTTTTTAATACAGCTTATGCTGACTCAATCCAAGTAGACTTAAACGACAGCGGCGCTAGCATTACATCTGCATTTGACAAGTTAGGTGTTTTCTACGATTCACATACAGTTGTAAATGTAGCAACAGGTGCAGTGAGTACTTATGCCGGTGCAAACTTAGTTGGTAATAACATCTTAGGTTTAGGTGATGTATATTCAAGCTTTTCTGATATGACAAGCAATGGTACAGAAAATATTTTATTATCTTCACCTAACGTTTCAGCATTATTTATGGAAGGTATATCTGCAGGTTCATATTTATCATTTGGTGTAGACTTAGTTGGTTCATTTAGCCCTACTAATGGCATTGTATATTCTTCTGGTACTTTAGATTTATGGCAGGGTTACACTGATGGTGTTACTCCAGCTGAAAAAATAATGTCATCTACATTCGTTTCAGGTGGCATTACAGCTGGTAACCAAGATGTATTATCTATTGCTGGTCCTGCTGATATATTGAAAGATGACGTATTATTTTTCGACCAAAATGGTACTCCAATTTCATTTGAAGATTACTTAGCTGCTAACCCACTTACAGATATTCGTTTGACTATCGATCAAAATGTTGTAAATGGTGCTAATTCACTAATCACAGCTGTAGGCGGTGGTGCAGGTTTTATCGGTCAATCTGGTAACGAAGTATATGTAAGTGCAGGTCATAACGCATCACTTACATTTAATGTGCCAGAGCCAACTACTTTAGCTATTTTAGGCTTAGGTTTGTTAGGTTTTGCCGGCTCACGTCGTCGTAACTCTTAATTAGCACTTAACCTTAGCTAAACTAAAAACCGCCATTAGGCGGTTTTTTTATGTCTATAATCTTTAAGTTTAGTTCAAGGTGCTATTAGAAACCTTTAAAAATAATTGTTATGAGAATAAAAACATGTGATGAGTGAGCAAGTAAAAACTTTAAATTAGTGAAGGCTGGTTACTATATAAAAATGTTAAGTGGCCTATGTTTTATAAGTGATTATGAAATATGAAGATAATAATAGTAATTCTGATTAACTATGTAGTTTATAACCCTTAGTTAGTGATTAAATTTGGTAGAGAAGTGATGCAAGGCAATGTGCTTGCAGTGTTGTAAAATACGTAATATTACTCGGCTCATTCAAAGAAAAATCGCCCAAAGGCGATTTTATTAGTTTATAACAACAATATGTATTAGTTGCTCTCTTTCAATAACTCTTTAACACGCCAAAACATGAAGCGTTGTAGCCAGTTTCTATTACCCCATGGTCGCCAGGTTTTAATTAAGTTGTTTCTGTAGGCGTCGAAATGCATACCATGCGGAGCATGTATAACATTTCCACGGTTTAGCACTAATTTTAATACGTTAGTACACAAGGTGCCTGCTGCAAGCGAAATACCCATACAGGTTGATGGAACTTTTTTCTTAAGAAAATTAACGGATGATCTATCCACTAAATAATGACGTTGTTGAACAGACGGCGAAACACCGATTACAAAACGAATAATATTATCGTTAAATATTTGTGATTTTTCTTCTTCACTGGCATTTGCAGCGGCATCAACTATAGCGAAATACTCATCGAAAGACATTTTTCCAGGTATAAATACTAAAAATGCAGTCCCCATTCCCATTGGTGCAGCTGTAATTGCAGGAATGCCCTTTTCGTAACAGCGACGAAATACTTTACGTCTGATTTCTAATACAAAAATATCTAGACTGTCTACATAGATATCAACACCATCTAGAAATTCATCAAGATTTTCTTCATTAATACCTGCATTGAAATTTTTAATGGTAGCTTCAGGGTTAATGCCTCTTACCGTCTCTTCCATTACTGCAGCTTTAGCCTTTCCAAGTGTCGACATATTTGCGCCAGCTTGGCGGTTAAAGTTGGCTACATCATATTCGTCAAGATCTGAGATGTGAAAATTACCAATACCTAAACGCGCTAACACTATTGTGTGATCACCACCAACGCCACCTAAGCCGCCAATGGCAACTTTTGTATTTCTAAGTTTTTGTTGTTCTTCTTGAGTAACCCAACCAATATTTCGTGAGAATGCTTCTTCATAGTTAAACATGGGGATCCTTATATACTAAAAACTTAATTCTATTGAGACTGTTCATACGTTAATGATAGTTAAAAAAAGTAATCTGGGGTAACTAAATCAGAGCTGACTACAAATTTCTTTTTGTATTTCTTTAAATAAACATTTAAAGCCTGGTGATAAATTTTCCATGAAAATACTCGGGTTTATATAATACGGCGCCCTTATTCCATGATAATCAATTGCTTCGCCAAGCTGAATGAAGTTTATACCGACAAATTTCATACTGCGTGCTAGCCTAGGTTCCATCATAACGTAAACATGCTTAACACCTGTTTCCATGCTCATTGTTGCTGCGGCCATGTATAGGCCGATGGCGATGAATGGGAAACAACGTAATTCAGTTTCTGAGTAGGTCGGCTCATTGATTGCACCTACAGCTGAACCTCTGAATTTATCGGTTTTACGACGTCTGAAGTCAGCTTTAACCGCGAGGCGAGATATTTCAGCTATTTCTTCTCTAGGGAAGTTACGTGGGTGGAGTTCTTGGTTTTGTATGGCATCTAAACAGTATTTTTCTATGGGTAATAATTCAGATTCATTCGCCGATTTAACTACACGAACACAGCTGGTATAGGTATTTGACGGTTTGTGTTTGATCATTGAGAAAATTGACTGAGCGTCAAACTCGTCTTGTTCTTTACCTTCTGCTTTTACTTTTTCAAAGGCTAACTCTTCGCAATATACATTGTGGCGTATACGGAAAACTTCATCGCGAAGCTCAAGGTTACTTGCAAATTCTGGTTGTAGGAATTGGGTAAAATGCTCAGCAATATTCATTGCATCATTGTTCACTTTGATTGATGCAATACGTTTGGTTATGCCGCCAATTACTGGGGTGTTTAGTAACTTCTTGCTCCAATTCATTATTTTCTCATTTTATATGGTTAAAAAAGTTAACCGATAATATATATTTATTACTGTAGAATTAATTTAGCACTTTAAATATGATTTATGAAATATATTTGTTAAGTATTTATTAATAATGTTTATTTTATATAAGTTTAACCGCGATTCTGAGTTTTAATCGGTACAATTTCCATTGCTGTTTGGTAACCTACATCAAATAGTTCGAGTTTTTTCTCTTCACTCATACCAAAATCAACAGCGGAAGATAGCCCTGCATTTATTATGATGGTGTTATGCCAGAATGCATCGTTGATATATTCGCGTGATATCGTGGTCATAAATGTGCGAATGAGTAAAGTGACATAATTAACGATAGGGAACATACCGTCGGTTTTTAATTCGTCATATTCGTGTTCACCTCTTAAGCGAAAACATAATACGGGAGTGCCATCCATCGCCCAATCTCTGTGCAAGGCGTCTTCTGATAAAATACTGCCATCTACCATTAAATGACTGCCAAACTTTTTAAAACTAAATACCAGTGGTATCGACATTGAAAACCGAACAGCGAGAGATACTTTCATGCCGGGTGTTCTTTTGCGATCGAAAATTACTGGACGACCTGTTTTGACATCGGTAGCGACAATATGCAGGTTGCAGTTAAGATCGTTAAAAGTTTTCCCTGATAAATGCTTGTCGACCCATAGTTCAAAAACATCACCTGAGCTTAAGCCGCCATTTCGAATTAAACTAATAATTGAGAAACCTTTAAATTGATTATAGTCAGTAGTTAAGGCGATTTTTTTCATTTTACTAATCGAAAGGCCGGCAGCGTAGAAGCTGGCAATAATGCTTCCCCCTGAAACACCGACAAGGTGGGTAAAGTCAATGCGTAAATCATCTAATGCTTGCAGAACGCCGATATGAGCAGGTAAGCGCGTGCCTCCGCCAGCTAAAATAGGTACTATAGTTTTCGCCACTCAGTAATTCTCTTTATTGTTGTTTTATTATTGTGTCATTTAATTATGGACAATAATTTCAAAATCGCTAACAAATAAGTATGCTAAGTTAAGGTAAAGTGTGAAATTTTTTAAAGAGTGAAAACATGAATTATTTATTACCATTATTAATATTTATCGGATTGCTATTGAACCCGGTAGCAAAAGCGAACTTGGTTGACACCGTTAGCTTGGTCACACCTTCGGTTGTCGGTATTGGTGTTTATACCCCAACAGGGCGGCAGAAAAATCAGCTAAATGGTACGGGCTTTGTTGTTGGCGATGGCACCTACATAGTGACAAATAATCACGTTATTAATACAGAGTTAGACGAAAGTTTATTGCAAAAATTAGCGGTTTTTACCGGCAAAGGGCGAGCAGCTAAAGTTAGGTTAGCCACTTTAATTGCCACTGATAAAGAACACGATCTAGCAATTCTTAAAATTGAAGGCAAAGCGTTACCGGCGTTAACCTTAGCAAAGAATGACTTTATTAAAGAGGGTAGTAGTATTGCATTTACCGGTTTCCCTATTGGTGCAGTACTTGGGCTTTACCCTGTTACACATCGTGGCATTATTGCTGCGGTTACACCAACGATTATCCCTGTTGATGACTCAAGACAATTAAGCATTGCTATGCTTAAGCGTTTACGAGATCCCTATTTAGTTTATCAATTAGATGCCACAGCGTACCCCGGTAATAGTGGTAGTGCTATGTATGATGTTAAAAACGGTGAGGTTGTTGGTGTTATAAATAAAGTTTTTGTTCAGCAAAGTAAAGAAACGGTGATCAGTAAACCTAGCGGAATTACCTATGCTATACCGGTAAAATACCTACATCAATTATTGAAAAAACATAATATAAAGAGCTAGTTAATTATGCACTGTCAGGTATTTTTACATATTTAAAATACCTGAGTTCTTTATTCTTCAGCACTTTCCTGTGCGTTAAGTGAGTTTGTTTTACGGGTAAGTAATTGAGATATTGGCACCAGCTCAACATTATTTTCAGCAAGCAAGGGTAATAGTTTACGAAGCGCCGTTACCGTTTCAGGGTGAGGGTGAGCAATTGCAACCACTGTTTGGTAACGTTTAGCGTCTCTAATGAGTTGTTTAAACTGTTGTCGAATATAATTGTGCTCTAATTTATTATCGAGAAAAATATGTCGATGTAAACTTGGCACCCCAAAGCTAATAGCAACCTTCTCAGCTTTACTCGCGCTAGTGGTAACGCTATCAATAAACACTAGATTTCGCTCTTGAAGAAACTGCATAGTCCAAGCCATAGGTTGATACAGCTCAGTTAACTTACTGCCCATGTGGTTGTTAATACCTAACGCAAAGGGAATTTCAGCAAAAGCATTGGTTAAGTTTTCTCGAATGCCGGTTTCACTCATTTCACTAGTTAATGCGCCTGGTCCTAGCTTTTTGCCGTTTTTTGCTTCCATTGGAATATGCAAAATAACATCATTATTGTTCGCTTGTGCTTTTAGCGCTAACTTTTTTCCGTAAGGGGTATGTGGCAGAATAGCGTAACTAAGCTTGCCTGGTAAATACAGTGCTTGAGCATCACTTTTGCGATAACCAATGTCGTCAATAATGATCGCTACTTGTGCTTGTTGAGCATAAAGTAAAGCAGGAAATACTAGGCTAAGGAGCGAAAAAATTTTGAATAATAATTTAAGCACGGTAAGTTTTTCTTATAACAAGGCATAACGGAGAATAGCAGTTCAAGTGGTCAAAATCGACCAATTCAAAGCATAATAATTGCATAACTCAACAGTTTTATTTGCACCAGAGTTTTGGATTAACAGCTAAACCTGTGTGTCTAATTTCAAAATAAAGCCCAGAGTTAGCTTGTCCACCACTTTGTCCAACTAAAGCTATAGGTTCACCTGCTTCTACTCGGTCGCCTACTGATTTAAGTAAGGCTTGGTTATGACCATATAAGCTCATGTAGCCATCACCATGATCAACCACAGTAACTAACCCGTAACCTTTCAACCAATCTGAAAATAAAACAGTACCATTGTGAATAGTTTTAACTTCTCGACCAATAGGCGCTGAAATTAATACGCCTTTCCATTTTAAGTAACCTTGCTTGCTTGAACCAAAGCTATGACTAATTCGTCCTTTAACTGGCCAACTGAGCTTATTTTTTAATTTACTTAAACCTACTAATTTTTCTACTTCTTTTGCTCTTTTAGCTCTTTCGGCATCAGCAGCCATTTTCTTTAACAAGGCAACTAACGCTTTTTCTTCTTGCTCTAGTTTATTGAGTTTCTGTTGTTCGGTAAGCGCTTTTTTATTCAGTGCTTTTAATGTTTGCTGCTGTTTTATTTTTGATAATTCGAGAATTTTTTTCTGTTGGTTTTGCGTTTGTGTTAATTCTGATAATTGCGCAGCTTGTTGTTGATACTGTTGAGTAATGTTATTTAATTGGGTAATTGTACTTTTAAAAGCCTCAATTTCTTTAATACGGGCGGTATTTAAATACTGATAGTGCGTAATGGTGCGCTGTACGTTACTGGGTTTTTCTTGATTCAAAATTAATTTTAGATAATCGTGGTGCCCGGCAGAATAGGCAGCTCTGAGTTGTTTGGCTAGAATTTGTTCTTGTTGTTTTTTATCGAGTTCAAGCTGTTTTTTTTCAGCATTTAACTCAGCTAGCTTCTTTTCTGTTGCGCTGAGATCGCTGCTGGTATTGGATAAATCTTTTGCAATTTTGCCGATAGCGAGATCATCAGTTTTTAACTGTTGCTCTAAATCACTGATTTTAACGTTGGTGTTTAACAGGTTTTGTTTTTGCTGATTAATCGCATGTTGAAGATCACTCAGTTGTTGAGTGGTTTGTGAACTTTTATTTGAACTGCTATTAGCATTTGCTTGTGCTTTGCCAATAAAAAATAAACACAACACAAGTAGCCCAAGGCAAAAAGCAAAGCCAGCATTGTGCTGGCTGCGTTTTGAAGTTGGGTATTTTATGTTGATACTATTCGGCAAAATAACAAGCACGCTTAAGTTCAGTTAATGTTAATTAGAGAATACTATTTGTTAATAACAATTCGCTAATCTTATTTAGTGAGCGTTAATAGGTTATGCCCAGTCATTTCTTTTGGCTGTGGCATATTCATTAATGATAAAACAGTTGGGGCAATATCACTAAGCGCGCCTGATGTTGCCATTGAGGCTTTTCGACCAACATATATTAATGGCACAGGCTCACAAGTATGTGCAGTATGGGCTTGTCCAGAGATAGGATCTAGCATTTGTTCTGCGTTGCCGTGATCTGCGGTAATTAAACATTCACTACCCGTTTTTTCTAACGCACTAACAATGCGACAGATACAGTGGTCAACAGCTTCACAAGCTTTTACAGCGGCATTAAAGTCACCAGTATGACCAACCATATCACCATTAGGGTAATTACAAACAATAAAGTCGTGATTACCGCTTTCTATTGCAGCCACTAATTTATCGGTTAACAGTGTTGAATTCATTTCTGGCTGTAAGTCGTAGGTAGCTACTTGTGGTGAGGGCACTAAAATTCGTTCTTCACCTTTAAACGTGTCTTCTTTACCACCGCTGAAGAAAAAAGTTACGTGGGCATATTTTTCAGTTTCTGAAATACGAAGTTGGGTTTTGTCATGTTTTTCTAACCATTCACCTAAAACGTTATTAAGTTCAACTTTAGGGAATGCACATGGTGCGTCAATGTCAGCTGCATACTCGGTCAACATAACAAAACTGCCTAACTTAGGCTGATGCTGGCGTTGAAAGCCTGAAAAATCTGGCTGAGTAAAACAACGGGTAAATTGGCGTGCACGGTCAGCGCGAAAGTTCATAAAAATCATTGCGTCGCCATCTTCTACTTGAATAACATCTCCGTTTGCATTGGTTATCGCAGAAGCTTTGACAAATTCGTCGTTTTCGTCACGCGCGTAAGCAGCATGTAAAGCGTCGGTTGCTTTGCTGTATTGATATTGCGCTTGGCCTGCTACCATTAAATTGTAAGCCGATTCAACGCGATCCCAACGTTGGTCTCGATCCATAGCATAATAGCGACCAATAACTGAGGCAACTTGACCACAGCCGAGTTGTGCAAACTTTTCTTGTGCTTTAATAAGTGACGCTTCAGCGCTGCGTGGTGGTGTATCGCGACCATCTAAAAAGGCATGTAGATAAATTTTTGTAGCGCCTTTTGCTGCTGCCATTTCTAGCATGGCAAAAATATGGTCTTCATGACTATGAACGCCGCCTGGAGATAGTAAACCGAACACGTGAATAGCTTTATTATTGCTCACAGCATTATCTACTGCGCTAGCTAATATTGGGTTGTTTTGAAACTCGTTATCTTGAATGGCCTTAGTAATTCTAGTGAAGTCTTGGTAAACAATGCGACCAGCACCTAAATTAACGTGGCCCACTTCCGAATTACCCATTTGCCCGTCTGGTAAGCCTACCGCCATGCCCGAAGTTTCAATTAACATATTAGGCTTATTCGCCATTAAATTGTCTAGTACCGGGGTATTAGCATGAAAAATAGCGTTTGATTCGGTGTTTTCTCTATATCCCCAACCATCTAGAATAATAAGAACAGTAGACTTCTTGTTTGGCATCACGGTTTCCTTTAAACGAGCAAATATAGGTAAAAATAATACGAGCAAAAATAATTGAATATAATTTTCAACAGCAGTATATCAAGTCATGATGTGAATATCTTCTGTCTGTTTAGACAAAATGTTTCAGTTTTAAGATCAAAAACCTGCGATATGCCATAAGTTATTTCATTATTGTGTTTTTCTATGAAAAGTTCAGTTTGGGTTTAGTTTATTAGCCTGTATACTGTGGAAAATTTTTAGTTAATTAGAATATAAAACTTATGGACCAACTTATCACTTTCGCAATGAGCCAGCCTTTACTTAGTGGAGCATGGTTAGTTATTGTTTTAATGATTATTGTCATTACTATCAAAATTCAAATGTCGCCTATTAAGCAATTAAGTACACAACAAATGACTTTTTTAATTAATAGAGAGTCGGGTGTTGTAGTTGATAGCCGCAGCGAAAAAGACTTTAAAGCAGGGCATATTGTTGATGCTGAGCATCTTGGCAATGAAAAAGTCAGTAAAAATGACTTTGCTAGTCTTGAAAAACACAAAGATAAACCCATTATTGTAGTATGTAGTGCTGGCCTTAGTGCAAGTAAAGTGGCTAGTCAGCTAGCAAAAGCAGGTTTCACTAAAGTTAGTATTCTTAAAGGTGGAATGAGTGCTTGGTTAAGTGCAGGTTTACCTGTAACTAAGTAATTTTTGTAATATAAAATTAACAACGGACAATCATAATGGCAGTTGATATATATACCAAAGCAACTTGTTTTTATTGCATGCGAGCGAAAGCTTTATTAGATGATATGAACGTTGCTTACAATGAAATAAAAATAGATGGTGATGCACCACTACGTGAGAAAATGATCAAGCGTAGTCATGGCGCTTCAACCGTGCCTCAAATATTTATTAACAATAACCATATCGGTGGTTGTGACGATTTATTTGCATTGCATGCACAAGACAAATTAGCTTCACTTTTAGCCTCTGAGTAAAAGTGAAAATATCTTAGAATAAAATGCCAATACATAATGGCGTAAAATATAAAGGACATAACAACATGGCTGACGAAAACCAAACTGGCGCAGAAGCAACTACTGAGCAACAAGCACCACAATTTGCTATTCAACGTATTTATACAAAAGATATTTCTTTTGAAACACCAAACTCTCCAGCAATTTTTCAAAAAGAATGGAAACCTGAAGTTCAATTAGATATTGATACTAAATCTAACAAGCTAGCAGATGACACTTATGAAGTAACTTTATCGTTAACGGTTACGGCTAAAGTTGAAGAGCAAACGGCATTTTTAGCAGAAGTACAACAATCAGGTATTTTTACTATTGGTAATTTACCAGAAGCACAATTAGCACATACTATTGGTGCATTTTGTCCTACAACATTATTCCCATATGCTCGTGAAGCCGTAGCTAATTTAGTCAGTCGTGGCTCTTTCCCACAAATTAACTTAGCACCAGTAAACTTTGAAGCATTATTCGCAAACTACGTACAACAGCGTGCAGCTCAAGCAAATGCTGAACAAGCTCCAGCAAGTACAGAAACGCATTAATTGATGAGCCCTGATTCTGCCGCAATTTCGGTTATTGGTGCTGGCTCTTACGGTACCGCGCTGGCTATTTGCTTAGCGAGAAATGGCCATAAGACGCTACTTTGGGGGCGTAATGAAAATCATGTTGCCCAAATGGCAAGCTCGCGTGCCAATGAAAAATATTTACCAGGTAGCTCTTTTCCAGAAGCGTTACTCGTAAGCAGTGACTTAGCTAAAGTAGTCGCTGCCAGTAAAAATATTTTATTAGTAGTACCTAGCCATGTTTTTGGTGAAATGCTAACGCAAATAAAGCCTTTTTTGACAAAAGATGCCCGTTTAGTTTGGGCCACTAAAGGCTTAGAGCATGATACAGGGCGTTTATTGCAAGACGTAGCAAGAGAGATCTTAGGTGACGATATATCGTTAGCAGTACTTTCTGGGCCTACTTTTGCTAAAGAAATGGCGGCAGGCTTACCTACCGCAATTTCGTTGTCTTCAACGGATGATACTTTTGTTGAAGATATCTCGAATTTATTACACTGTGAACGAACATTTCGGGTGTACAGCAATAAAGACTTTATTGGCATTCAATTAGGTGGTGCTGTTAAAAACGTTATTGCCATTGGTGCTGGTATGGCCGATGGTATTGGCTTTGGTGCCAATGCACGTACCGCATTAATTACCCGTGGCCTAGCAGAAATGACACGCTTAGGCTGTGCATTAAATGCTGAACCATCAACTTTTATGGGCATGGCCGGGCTAGGTGATTTAGTATTAACGTGTACTGATAACCAATCACGCAACCGTCGTTTTGGCTTAGCCTTAGGTGGCGGGGCTGGTGTTGAGCAAGCTATTGCTGATATTGGGCAAGTGGTAGAAGGTTACCGCAACACCAAAGAGGTTTACTTATTGGCTAAAAGAATGGGCGTTGAAATGCCTATTGTTGAGCAAGTTTACCAAGTACTTTATTGTGCTAAAGATGCCAAATTAGCTGCTGCAGATTTATTGTCACGCGATCGTAAATTCGAATAACTGATAACTTAGAGTTTCAAGCTGTCAGTTTTAAGCTGTCAGCTTTAAGTTCATTTTTCTAATTTTAGCTTCTCGCTAATTCAACCTCTGCTTTTAAACCGAATTTTCAAAACCTAGTTGACGCCACGCCTCGTAAATAATAACAGCAGTAGCATTTGATAAATTCATACTTCTACTGTCTTTTAGCATCGGAATTCTGATTTTGTCTTGATCGGGGATTTGTTGCCTAACCTCTTCAGGTAAACCTCCGGTTTCAGAGCCGAATAAGAGATAATCGCCGGCTTGAAAGTTTATATCACCATAATAACCGGTAGATTTAGTCGTTACCGCTAATACGCGTTTAGGTTGCTCAGATTCAACAAAGCTTTGATAATTAGCATGACGTTTAAGCGCAGCAAACTCATGGTAATCTAGTCCAGCTCTGCGGAGTTTTTTATCTTCTAGATCAAAACCCAATGGCTCAATAAGGTGTAATCTAAACCCCGTATTGGCACATAAGCGAATAATATTACCTGTATTGGGCGGTATTTGAGGTTGAAATAAAACGACATCTAACATAGCAAGTGCTTAATAAATTCTATAATTAAATGTTATTATACAGGCCTTGAAGCGAATGCTTAAGCTTTGCTTTGACAATTTTTTAGAATATATATTCATGGGAGAACCCAGTGTCAGAAAACAAGATTGATTCTGCTCAATATGCGCACTTAGTTAAGATGGCGGCCTTTGCTGCATCGACAACGGCCTTGGTGTTAGTGCTAATAAAGCTCTATGCATTTTTTGTGACTGACGCTAGTGCTATGTTGGCCTCTGCTACCGACTCTATTTTAGATTTGTTTGCTTCTATTATGAATGTGGTTATTTTACGTTTTGCTTTAGCGCCAGCTGATAAAGAGCATAAATTTGGTCATGGCAAAGCAGAAAGTTTAGCTGGCTTAGTGCAAGCCGCCTTTGTTTTAGGTTCAGCGCTACTGCTAGTATTTAATGGTGTTGAACGCACGATTAGCCCTCAAGAAGTTGTTCGAACTGAAGTCGGTATTGTGGTATCGATTATTGCGATTGTGATGACATTAATGCTAGTGGTATTGCAAAAATGGGTTATTAGTCAAACAAAGTCGGTTGCGATAAGCGCCGATGCTTTGCATTATCAATCTGATCTGATATTGAATTTAGGCGTGTTGGTGGCATTATTTCTTAGCCAAGGTTACTGGTTACAGGCAGATGGAGTATTTACGGTTGCCGTTGGTATATTTTTGCTAATTGGCGCAGGTAAAATAATATGGACCAGCGTGCATCAGTTAATGGATCACGAATTAACTTCAGAAGAGCTGAGTGTTATTAAGAAAATAGTTTTAGCGCATGAAGGTACACTAGGTTTGCATGAATTAAGAACACGACAAGCAGGTCCTGACCGTTTTATACAGTTTCATTTAGAGCTTGATGGAGAATTGTCTTTGTTTGAAGCCCATACAATAGGTGAAGCGATTGAACTTGAAATTATTGAAGCGCTAGCACCTTGTGAAGTCTTTATTCATCATGACCCGCTATCTGCGGCTAATCATCAACATACTAGCGATGAAATAAAACGTATTTAGTCTTTCATTCTCATAGCTAACAACGCGTTACTGTGAAGATAATAACGTTATTGGTGTAATTCAAACCACGCGATAGTTTTATCTATCGCGGTATCTCGATATTGGTCTAACTCAAAATAAAGCTCGTGATAAGCTCCGTTGATAACAACAGGTTTACCTTCAGGACATGCTTTTTTATTGGCTTTATAAAGTTGTTGGCAAAAGCTCAACTGAGCATCGTTATCTACAATATATTCGCTGCCGGCTTGTAGCATTTGTATAGGTAGCGATAGCTTGTTTATATCTTTAAATAAGTTGTCTGAATTAATTATGGCTTGCTCTAACCAGGTAAAGGTTACACCGCCAAGCTTTAATTCAGGTTGCGCCTGGTATAACGCTTGAAAACGCTCGAACCTAGGTGCTGAATGCATCAGGTAATTCTCTTCAAAAGTACTTTTATTGATATCGTTTTGTCCTAAAAAATACCAAGGATTGTCTGACAGCCAGCGATTTAATGTTGAGCCTGTTTTTATTAATGACTTCGCCAACCACTTTGGTGTACCACCACTTGATATAGCGATCATCGGTGAACTTAATGTCAGTGCTTTGATATTATTAGGATATAACTGCAAATACCTTAGGGCAATCGCGCCACCCATAGAATGTGCCAGCATATAGGCTTGTTTATTATGTTGCGGGTATTGCTCGGGTAAAACGACGCTAAGTAACTGGTTTAAATCTTGGGCGTAGTGATCAAACTTTTTAATATACCCTTGTAAACGATTAGGCGTTAATCGTGCTGAAAGCCCTTGGCCGCGATGATCAATAATAACACTGTCATAACCTAGGTTATCGAGATCAAATGCCAATTCTTGATACTTTAAGTAGCTTTCTGAGCGGCCTGGAACAATAACAATGAACGGCTTTTCTGGACGCTTAAGGTTAGTGGCATAAGCAATAGTAATGCTATCTTGGGTTTCGAATGAAGCATGATTCACTGTCTTCCAAAAATCTGCAATGGCGAGCTCTTTTTGGGTTGTAAGTGCTCGCTTACTTTCTATGCTTTTGTCATTAGCCATTAACGGGGTTCCTAGCAATAGTCCCAATAAGACTACTACATAAAATAATTTAAGCTTGATGACGACTATTTTTGCCGATTGCAGTGGGTAATTCAATGGTTACTGTTAATCCGTTTTGATTATTATTTTGGGCGCTTATTTTACCATTATGCGCAACAACAGCTTGTTTTGCTATAGCCATTCCTAGCCCGGTTCCACCGGTTGCCCGATCGCGTGCTTGAGCAACTCTATAAAAAGGGTCAAATAGCTTAGGTAAATCTTCAATAGGTACACCTGTGCCGGTATCAGCTATCTCAATAATAAATGTTGAATTTGTTTTCGTTAATTTAACACTAACTTGTTGATTTTTATGACTGTAGTTTACTGCGTTAATCAATATATTATTAAAGGCGCTCGATAGTAAGTTAGCATCTGCTTGCAATAAAGCGCTTCCTTGATGATCAAAGAGAATATTAATAGATTTTTCATTAGCGATATACTGTGCGTCTTCAATACACAGCGTAAGTAGTTGTTTAAGATCTAAAGACATTAACTCAAGTTGGTTAATCGTATTTTCTTGCCTTGATAGCGATAAAACACTCGATATCATTTCGTCGAGTCGAGCTATTTCAAGCTCACATCGTTGTAAATGTTTATGTAATAAAGCTTCAGAGATATTGTTTTGTTGAGCAAGGCCTAACGCGATTTGTAAGCGGGTCATCGGGGAGCGGAGTTCATGAGAAACATCAGCCATTAATCGTTGATGTGAACCAATATTTTGTGCAAGTTTTTCAGCCATTAAATTAAAGCTTGCTGCACAAGCGCCAATTTCATCATTACGTTGGGCAATTAAAGGTATACGGGTGCTAAAGTCGCCATCACCAAAACGAGCAGCTGCTTTTTGCATAGCGATAAGCGGCTTGGTAAATGATCGGGTTAATAACCAGAGTAAAAAAGAGCTAATAATAATGGGAATAGCTAAACGTAGCCAAGTCGGAATACGTTGTATTATATTACCAAAGACAGGTTTTCGATCACGATTTGCAAGATACAATTGATATGAATTGCCGGCGACGTTAACTAAAACTGGGCCGGTCATACGGTAGAATTCAAATTTTATGGTAGTAAGATTTTCAAGATTATTTTCAGATAAAAACTTTTGTAAATTAGCTGTTTGCCATTCGCCTGATGTAAGTACTTCGTTGGTGTTAACATTTTTAAGTAGTATTTCTCGACCGGTTTTTTTTGATAAATTAGCTAATATTTTTTCGGTTGTTTCATAACGGCTGTTAATTAATTTTTGGCTGATGCGATCAACTCTGACGATATCTGAATGATGCGTTGGAATAATAACGCTTTTTGTTCTAAATTGTTCAGATATCAACCGTGTAACAACTATAGTTAAAATTACGATCAACCAAAAGCAAATAAATAGTTTAGCGCCAATGGAAAAGAATTTTTTTGGTATTTTAAGCATTAAGACACCTCTCCTGCTAAGAAAATATAACCAGCGCCACGAATGGTTTTAAGTTTGTCCGTTGGGCTAAAAGGTAGAAGCTTACGGCGAATATTACTCACATGCATATCAATACTGCGATCAAACGCGCTTAACTTTCGGTTTAATACTTGTTCTGAAATTTCATTTTTACTGACAATTGAACCTGGCTTTGCCATTAAGTGCTCAATAATTTGATATTCAGTGCCGGTGAGTTCAACAAACTGATCATGGCAAGTCACTTGTCGTGTTGCGTGATTAAGCTTCACACCATTGACTTGTAAAGCTGAAATAGGAGCTTTAGTATTTTTAACGATGTTTATGCGGCGAAGAATTGCTTTAATACGTGCAAGTAGCTCACGATGCTGAAAAGGCTTTGGTAAATAATCATCGGCCCCTAGCTCTAAACCTAATATGCGATCAGCATTATCGCCTTTAGCTGTTAACATTAAAATAGGTGTTTTATGGTTGCCACCTAAGGCTTTCAATACTTCAAAACCCGTTAATCCGGGCATCATAACGTCTAACAAAATCAATGAAATTTTATCATCGAAGGCCTTTTCTAATCCTGAAATTCCATCATGACAGCAAATAAGCTCAAAGCCTTCAGTAGCAAGGTAATCTGTTAATAATTCGGCAAGCTCTTTGTCATCGTCGATTAATAAAAGTTTATGATTTTTCATTGTGGTTCTCGCTAATTACTGATGTATATGTCGATAGAAGTCATTTATTGATTCGTGGTGCATGATAACGTATAAATTTAAAGCGCATTGCTATCTTTACAAAACATTTACGTTGGCTTTCGTTTCTTTTCGTTGCATAAATTATACTGGTGTTGAATTCATTGAGGAGCAATATTATGAAAATCCAAAAACTATATACAACAATTAAGCCGTACGCAGTAGTCAGTATATTTGTACTAGGTATTAGCAGTCTTAGTGTTAGCGCCATGGGGCATAATAAAAACGACCATAATACCGAAAATAAAGTTGAAATGAGCCAACATAAAGGTGAGGGCGGTCATAAGCATCACGGTAATATGAAAAAAAGTCTACGTCGTCTAGCGAAAAAATTGGACTTAACGGCTGAGCAACGTAGTGAAATAAAAGCTATTTTTGCGGGTATGAAGGAAGATAGGAAAGCAAATAAAGTTGCGCTTTCTAGTTATAAAGAACAAATGAAGTCACTACATGCTGAGAGCGAATTTGACGAAAATAAGTTTAATGCAATTTATGCCGAATTTCAGGAGAGCTTTAAACAGCTAGCAATGGAAAAAGCAAAAAATCATCATGCTATCATGCAAGTATTAACACCTGAACAACAGGAAAAATATTCATCAATGCGTAAGCGCCGTTAAGCTTATTTTAAAAGGCTGAACGAGAATATTTTAGACATCTTGCTTTCTACCGCACGGCCGTTCTTTTTAGCCGGTAGAAAGCGCCACTTTTCCATGGCATTACGAATGGTACTTCGAAAGTAGTTCACTCTACTTTTTGATTCAAATTCGATATTTCTAACAAAGCCATTTCGGTCAATATCAAACTCAACCATAACCTCTAGCTCTATACCTTTTCTTTTTGCAGAGCTAGGGTATTTAGGATCTGCAGAGCTTAATAACTTAGCCGCTACGGTTTTATGCTGTAAATCATGCTTACTTATATCGTTATCATTTAATGTTGCTTGATTAAAGTGATTGTTATTAGTGCCTAGTTGCACGCTTTTGGCTGTTTGGTAATAATTTTTTGGGTGACTTCTATTTAATGTATTAGTTAACGTATCACTTGATGTAACAGGTTCATTTAACAGGTTACTAATTTGTTTAGTGTATGAATTATTTTTAGCAACATTACGCTTAGAGTCGGTACGTTCAAACGCTATTTCAGAAATTGACTTAGTATTTGAATTTGCTTGATTTTGTTGGGTAGGTAAATGTTGAGTTAGCTCTTCAATAATAGGTTGCGCTTCATTTTTTGTATCGCTGGTGTTTGCACCTATAAAAGGTAGCTCATTGTAATACGGGTTCGTTGAATATTGATTCACAATAGCTAACTCATTAGCTGGCTCAACAGCTATAACTTTAAGCTTTGAATTAAATTTTTTCGGCTCAGCATTAGCAGGAGATATCGATGCTGAATTTGCGCCGTCTGCGTTATCTATGGCTAATAAATGGCTAGCTAACGACGTGTTAATATTTTCAGGTTCAACATTAGGCACTGCTTGTAATAGTAAGCTTTTGTTTAAATATGTTGCCGAATTATTTAAAGAAATGCTGCCAGATTGCAAATCAATGATAGGTAAGGTGAAAGAATATTTTGACAACAGAAATACTACGGTAAGTAAAATACTAACCGAAGCTAACCACTTACCCGAGTCATTAGTTTTTGTACAATGTTGTTGGTGCTCTAATAAGCGTACAACCCGTTGCTTAAGATCACCACCAGAAGCTGCCATCGCCATGTTCGGAATAGTATGGTGGCGATGATTTGCGCATAACGAAGCTGTATCTGCTAAAGTATGCGCATAGGCAAGCGAGTTGCCGCAATGTTTTACCGCAATGTCATCGCTACAATATTCACGCTCATTACGCATTTGTTTTGAAACCCAACGCACGCTTGGATGAAAAAATAATGTTATTTCTACCAATGTTTGGAAAAAGTTAACTAAATAGTCATGGCGACGAATATGGGCTAACTCATGCAACAATAACATATCAAGCTGTTGCGGGGTTAAACCAGAAACCATGCTAAATGGAATCAACACTACTGGCTTTAACCAACCTATTGCCATGGGTACATCAGTTTTATGTGAAAGTAAAAGAGATACAGGTTGCGACAAGCCAACTTGGCTTATTAACTGATTAAATCGCGTTTGTAAGGTTATATCTGCTTTTGTGCAGCCTTGAAGCGGCAGACGATTTACATTGTATAACTCTATAATTAGCTTAAGCGTTAGTACAATTACAAAGCTTAGCCATACCATGGTAAGCAGTGGTAGGTACTCTAACCATTCAACATACCAAATATTAGTTTGTATATGCTCTAGATTAAAGCTTTGATCAAGTAACGGTAGGCTATACACCAAATTGGTTACTTGACGGTAATCAATATCGTAGACAAAAAAGAAAGTTATCGTAGGTAGAACTAAGTTAGCCAGCATAGCTAAGGTGCTTAATGCGTAGCGTAATTGAGACTTTTGATATGAAATTAACGATAGAAAAGCTTTTAATACTGCTGCAACAAGTGCTCCTTGCCATAAGAAATGGATAAGAGTAATGGCTAAAGCAGCTAATAGTGGATTATTAATTAAGCTTTCCTGAAACATGCCTATTTAAGTGACCTTTTACGTATAAGTTAGTTAAGGTGTTGATGAATTAAGACTGTTGTTCTAATTCATTAAGTAACTGTCTAATGTCTTCAATTTCTTTTTTACTGGTTGAGTTATCTAGTGCGCGCATAACGAGCTTTGACGTTGAACCACCAAAGGCTTTTAAAACTAAGTCTTTCAATAAAGAAGATTGGGTAACCATTTCGCTATTCGCCGGAGCATAAACGTGTGCTCGATTGCTTTCATCGCGAATGACTAACGCTTTTTCATGCATTATTTGCAATATTTTTAAAACGGTCGTGTAGCCAGTCGTTTGTGTTTGGCTAACTGTTTCATGTATTTGTCTAACGGTAGCAGGTCCCATTTTCCAAAGTATATTAAGTAACGTCAGCTCGGCTTCGGTAGGCTTAATATCTGATTTATCTCGTAACATTGAGATTCCTTAAGCAGTTTTATTTCATTGTTATACTAAACAGTACGCTGCATTTAAGTTTTAATTTTCTATTAACGGCGTAAATCAGTTCAGTCTTATTATGTTATGTTTTTACATTTTTTTTATATTGTTATACGAATTAACTCGTATCATATTACTCCTATCCTATCTTGCGATGAATAAATGAGCAATAGCAATTATAAAATTGCCCGATTTAAATCTAAATATTAATAACAAATAAAAGAACGGATACTCGTTTAAGGTCAATATTATTTCATGCGTATGTGCTGGGGAATTGGTAAATAACCTGACGATTTGGAAACCGAAATATTGTTAAATTTAATATTAATTATCAATAGTATAAGCCTAAGCCTGTGAGCTTGCTTGAAACGCAGCGTTGATTATTTCAGCATCAAAGCACTTAAGTGAAAGATTAAGTATTCTGACGTTTAATTTTTGGCAGAATTAGCGTAGCTGATAGGGCATTATGCAATAAGTGCAGCGATTTTGATGCTAGATATATTATCTGCTATTAACAAAAATGCATGATGATTAAACGAAGAAAAAATTGCAGGTAAAAAATTATTGCCTGTTTTTATTGTTTTAATGAATCAAAGAGCTTCTGAATTTCAATACGGAGTTGTTCGCCTTGTGTTCATAAAACTCAATGGCATTGCAACCTCGTATGGCTGTTTTACTCAAAAGCTAGTAGTGAGTTTTTGTGGAACTCACTACTGGTATCATTGCATAATGATCTTCTTGGTTTTAAATACCTTCAGGCTTGAAAGTCAAAAAATATGGTTTATGTACTTTCAGTTGCGTTAACTAAATCAGCATAATGTTCACCAAGTCGCGTTACAGTTTCTGGACCTGCTGCTTGATTAAATTTCACCATGTTAGGTGCAAAGGTTGTTACAACGGTAGAGCCGAGTTTAAAGCGACCCATTTCAGCACCTTTTTCTAATGTAATAGCACCAACGCCATCTGTGGGGTAGTGCCAGCGAAATACATCTTTACCTGCCGGAGGTGTAATAGTGCCTGCCCAAACTGTTTCAATACTGGCAACAATTGTTGCACCGACAAGCACCATTGCCATAGCACCATGTTCGGTATCAAAAATAGCGACAACACGTTCATTACGAGCAAATAAATTAGGCACATTATTAGCCGTTAATGGGTTAACAGAAAATAAATCGCCCGGTACATAAATCATTTCACGCAATGTACCTGTAATTGGCATGTGAATGCGGTGATAATCTTTCGGGGCAAGGTAAATACATGAAAATTCACCATCTTGAAAAGGTGCCGCTGTTGCTTTGTCGCCACCAAGTAAGGTTTCTAAGCTGTAATTAAAGCCTTTTGCTTGAATAAGTTGTCCTTGCTCAATAGGGCCTTGTTGACTGATAGCACCATCAACAGGATAACAAACCGTATTTTCATCTGTGATAAAAGTTCGAGCGCCATCTTCTAGTTCACGAGTAAAAAAATCGTTAAAGGTTTTAAAGTCAGTAGCATCTTTTAACTTAGCTTCAGCCATATTAATATCATAGGCTTTAATAAATGAACTAATTGCTTTAGTTGTTAACCAACCGGCTTCTGCGGCGGCAAACTTGCCTACTAATCGAGATATTGCATGCTTTGGCATTATGTACTGCAGAGCAATTTTAATTTTATTCATTAACACTTTTTTTTCCTTAATCTATTTATTATCTATTTTAATCATTAAAGCGCGAGGTTAGGGTGTTATCACCTAAGCTGGCTAATATTTTTTGGAAACTAGCTAAACGCTCAGGAAATATTTTTCCTTCTTCTTTTGCCGCTACTAGCGCACAACCGGGATCGTTCTGATGTTTGCAGTCGCGAAATTTACACGTACCTAGGTATTCGTCAAACTCGATAAAGCCATTACTGACCTGCTCGGGTGATAAATGCCATAAACCAAATTCTCTTATACCTGGCGAGTCAATTAAATCACCGCCCTGTTCAAAGTGATATAATCTAGCAACCGTTGTAGTGTGCTGACCAAGCCCTGAGTTTTCAGAGACAACTTTAGTCATTACCTCTAACTCTGGCATTAAAGTATTAGTTAAGGTTGACTTGCCTACGCCAGATTGCCCAACAAATACACTAGTATGTTGGCTAAGCTGTAGCTTTAAATCTGCAATGCCTTCGCCGGTTTCGTTACTCACGTAAGTGACTTGATAACCAATATTTCTGTATATGTTTAACTGCTTTTCAATGGCTTCGCGATTACTATCATCAAGTAAGTCGACTTTATTTAAGAGGATAACCGGCGTTATGCCTGTTTGCTCGGCAGCAACTAAATAGCGATCGATAATATCTGCATTAAAAGCAGGCAATACAGAAGATACAATTAATATTTGACTAATGTTGGCAGCAATAGGTTTAACACCATCATAAACATCAGGGCGACTAAGTACTGACTTTCGCTCATGAACGGCTTCTATAACGCCAGAAATACTATGCTGTGTTTCTTTACCTCTACGCCAAAGCACTTTGTCGCCACAGACTAATGAGGTAATACTGCGACGTAAGTTACAACGGAAAATTACGCTGTCGCTGCTTTCAACATCGGCATGTTGACCAAAGCGGCTGATAACGGTGCCCGTTTCAGCAGCGGCGAGTTCGTCATCTTGCCACTGCACTTTTTCAGTCGATTTACGTAACTTCTTACTTTGATTGGCTTTGATTTGCCGTGCTTGACCTTTGGTCAGTTTTTTGGCTTTAGCCACAAGTTAGTCTCATTTATATGTTATCTCAGCATTTGTGTTTTAATCGGATAGGGTTACCGAAAAATAATTTTAATCATGCCACATTCTGACGTATTATATACTCAAGCATTATATAAATGCATGTGTAATTGCGCCTTTTGCAGACACTACGCTGAGTAGGTGGTTTAGTCATAGGCGCTAACTTGATAAAAGGTAACTCACCTAGGGATAACAATGAGCGTGAATGATAGCAATTTAATTTGGTTAGATTTAGAAATGACCGGTCTTGAGCCTAAGACTGATGTTATTTTAGAAATTGCGACAATAATTACTGACAGTCAACTGAATGTATTAGCCGAAGGCCCCGTGTTTGCTATTCATCAAAGTGATGAAGTTTTGAATAATATGAATGAATGGTGTATCGACCATCATGGTCAATCAGGTTTAACTCAAAGGTGTCGGGAAAGTAAAATCAGCCTTGAACAAGCTAGTGCTGAAACGTTAGCATTTATAAAGCATTACGTTACCCAAGGTAAGTCACCTATGTGTGGTAATAGTATTGGGCAAGACAGGCGATTTATTAACAAATACATGCCAGAGTTTGAAGATTACTTTCACTATCGTAATATCGATGTAAGCACCATAAAAGAGTTAGCGCGTCGTTGGAAGCCTGAAGTATTAGATAAAGTGGTAAAAACAGGTGCACACTTAGCGATGGATGATATCCGTGAATCTATAGCAGAGTTAAAAGTTTACCAAGAACACTTTTTTCAACTTTAAAAGTTAAAACAAAGCTAAGCCTGATTTGTTCGAACACTTTACTGATAACTGGTTTTTTTTGCCTTGATATGATTGATATTTTCGGTGTTTTTGCCAAGCTTACATTGCATTAAGCTTGGCAAAAAACGATTGATTCTTAATAATTGCTTTTTATAGCCGAACTTTCGTTTGACTGGAAATTCGCAAGAAAAATTACAGTAAACCGAAATTTTGTCCGACTATTTCGGTATTTTCAACCAATACTGGCCAGTACAAAGGTTACTTTTTAGGCTTTTCAGATAGCCATAGTCTAATTTCGCCATCAACAACAACAGTGCCGTGGGTGTCTAATGCTCTAACGGCAACACTAACGTCGCCCACTTGCCATTGCTCCGCATTGATTTTCGCTTCTGCTGTGATATCTGTTGTAGATTTAGCGAGGTAATTAACATCCATGCCTTTTGGCAGCCAACGTAAATTTTTAGGTATTGAAGCTTCTGTCATAGCACCCATTGCCATTTCTAATGCGTTACAAATCGCAATAGCATGTACAGTACCTATGTGGTTTTGAACAGGCTTGCGCTTAGGTAATAGCACCTGACAAAAATTCTCTTCTAAGGTCAAAATTGTTGGCTTAATCGATTTAAAATAGGGGGCTTGAGAAGCAAACACTTTACTAAATAGTGTGCGTCCAAATGGGTACTTAAGAAATTTTTCTTGTAATTTTAGTAGATAGTTTGTTTGACTCATACTGGTCCAATCTCTTTTGAAATTTCGGTAAGTTGGCATCTTACCGTATTTTTTTGGTGATGTTTATCTTGTTTTAAGCAAATATTTATTATCGTTATTACACTTCAAATATTAAGGAATATTCAGCAATACATTGAATTATTAATGGGCGAATGCCTGAACTAGGTTGAAATGGGAATAATATGTTTTACTTTAAAGTTAGCTCGTAGTTTGTGTTAAATGAGTTGCTGTATTGAACGATTAGTGAGAATTTAATACCTTAAATGCACTATTTGCAGGCGCTGTATTGATGAATTCATGATGCCATTTAGTATTAATCGTTGCTAATTAACGTTAAATCCATACACTGTTATCTAGCCAAACCATTTCACTTAGATGTTAACTTCTCGAACAGGTTTGTCTTTATAAGTTACCCATTAGTATTTGACCTGTTAGGATATTCTTCGTTCATGGATTCAACATTACCGCTATATCGCCAACTTACCAGTAGACTATTGCTATTATTTTTAAGTTTTATGGTGCTATTTTCAGTCGGATTTTATTTTTACTTACAATATGAGCAAGACCTAACGCAATTAAAGCACCAACAACTGCCAGCAATTGAGGAATTTAATCAACATCAGCAACTATTAATTCAAAGTGATCGCATTTTGTATGGGATTCTTAATAGTAAATACGCTAATACTCTTGCTAATGACTATTTGATTTTACAGGAAAATATCAAAAGTATATCTGATGTAAACCGCAAAAACAGAAGGCTACTCGAGCAATTTATGATGAGGTTAAAGGCACAATCAGTAAATGTGTCTCTGTTAACTGAGAATGAGCGACGAAACCTACAGCTTAAAGATAATGTTATTATTCAGTTAACTCTCATTACTGATAATTTAGCGAGCTTAATTAGCGAACAGTCAGATGAACAAGAAACCTTAAACCGTCAAATTAACGAAGAGAAATCTTCAAACCGTATCTTGGTAAACCGAGTTAAAGCCTATAGTCGTTTGCTAACGAAAATAAAAATAAACCACGAATTACATCAAAGCCTTATCGATACATTAGTTATGTTTAATCAGCTTGATTTACAATACGACTTAGCTGATTTTGATTACACAACACTAAAAGCACAACGTAATATAAATGATTGGTTAGATAACGCTGCCACTGGCGTCTCTAGAAGTTCAAATGAAAATGCCTTAATGGAGCAAGTTTTAGTCCTTAACGCCTTATTATTTAACGAGCAAAATACTTTAGCAAAATGGCGTGGACAATTGCGCATGGCGATTGATTTACAAACCGAACTAAGCAAGCAAAAAATTGAACTTGCACCGCTACTTAATAAAATACTAGTTGTACAACCGATTAAGTCCTCAATAATTGAACAAAAAATATTATCTTGGTTAGCGTTAGTTAATGTTAGTTTTCAGCCTAAATATTATATATGGCTTATTACGACTACCTTTTTAATCATTGGCATTATTTTTATTATTTTACTCATTAGTTTACGCAAAAAAATAAAACATGCAGGTTTACAAGGAATAGCCGTTATTGATGAATTAGTAACGACGGGAGAAGTGTTAACGCAAGTACCTGTACAAGAAATTAATACTATAATCAGTAAAGTAGAGCAGCTTTCCAAACCTTTACATTCAGAGAGTGATTTTCAACTTCAGCAGCAACAATTTAAGACACATAGCGCATTAATGACGCGCCATACCGGCAATGTTTATTGGCAATTACCGCTAACTTCAAAAAAACTTAAACGAAAATTAACGGTATTATTAGCGGTTAAAGCCAGCGATAAACACTGGCGTCACTTTTTCAGTCGTGCAGACGTTCGCTTGATTTTAGCTAGTGCGAGAGCGGCTAAAAATAATCAGCGTGTTGAAAAAATAAATTTAACCAGTAATCAAGAAAAAGCGGTCGCGATAAGCATTGAGTATATCGATAGTACTTGGTGCGGTAGCATACAAAATATAGAAGAGTACCGATTACTTAAAGATGAAAACGTACAGCTGCATCAACAAGTTAAACAACAGAACCAAATAAACAAGCTTGCTGTCATTGCCAGTAGTGAAGATGTGTTAGACATCACGAGTAACATTATGGCTCAACAACAACTGTCGTTAACTCCAGGTGATCAAGGCTATGTTTATCAGCAATTGCAGCAGTTAACTCATTTGAGTGAACAGCAAAGAACTTGTGCGCAGTTGCGTTGTGATGATTTTCTTTTGTCGTTATCAACCGTATCACTAGTGAATGAAGTCAATACAGCAATAGCGAATGCTAGCTTTGGTCAAGCGCATAATAATAACCATGTTTTTGTCAATATGGATGAAAATTTAGCGAATTTAGTTACACTAGAAAGTGAATTGTTCCAGGCTATGCTCACCACAATATGCCAAAAAATGCTTACAGAGCAACATATGTCAGTGCTTGATATAGACTTAAGTGTAATCGATGTAAACAGCGCTCAACAGATTGTTCGTATTAGCTTTACTTTAAAGAAAGCATCACAATTACAACCGTTACAAGAGGTTATTAATACATTAGCATTTAACGAAGAATTCAATGCAAATCAAAACAACATTACCGATAATTATTTAAAAGATTTACAGTTAATATTTAATGTTAACAATAAGGTATGTCAATCGCTTGATGAAGGCGGTAAATTCTCATTCGATATGCCGTTTGCCATTGCTGAAGACTTACATCAAAAAAATAACGATAAAATAATTAAGCTTTCAAAGCGTTCATTACTGGTAATCGCGACTGAAAAAGCTAATCGAGAACGAATTTGCCAAGCGTTAAGTAAAAGCAAAGCTGTTATTGAAACTATGCAAGATATGGTGTTATTTCAGCGGCAAATTAGTATTAAGCATCTGACTCAAAACCCTGTTGACGTTATTATTTTGTCTGCTGAAGTTTACCTAACAGACTATGATTTAATTACTCAGCATATGGCTAGTTTACCTAATAAGATGCAGCCTAAAATATTAGTTATACAACCATATCACTGCGAAATGCTACAAAGAACAGGTTTATTTTCATCATGTAACTTACCCTGGTTCAGTGAAACACTTATTGCTGAGGTTCAGCAGTTACTCCAAAGCGACAGCAAAATTAATTTAGTTGTTGAACCTGAAATTTTCGCACCTTACCGATTTGTACCTAACCAAGTAGAAGTTTTAGTTGGCATAGCTGAAACGAAAAGCAAGCAACTTTTAATTCGAACACTACACTGGCTTGGCTTGCAAGTTACCTTAGTGTCTCGGCCTGAACAGCTTGAACGGTTGTGGCAATCGGGACGATTCTTGTTGGTAATTTCTGAGTTTTCAGATTTTAATATGGTTGTTAATAACAATGTCAGCGCTCAGCGTGGCATATTTATTTTAAATCAACATCTAGCTAAAAAAACCGATGTTATACACAGCAATAATGTATCTCATACTTTTAATAGTAATTACGACGTTAAGTATTTAGCACCAGTGCTAGACTTTCAAAAACTTACCGAGCAGTTATCACCTTGGCTGATCTCAGGCTTAGGTGTAAATGCAAGTTCAGAGCAGCAAACACCAGTAACATCGGGTAAAGATATTAACGCTGCAAAGATGAATACATCAGCAAAGGCAATGCCTTTGGCACCAGCAACAAACAAGGCAGACATAGAGCAGTTATTGTCTATTGAGTTAGATAACAAGCTGGAACAGGTAAGCGAAATAACGAGCAATGCTTTTGATTTAAATCAATATGCACAGAATCAAGGTTCTGCTGAGCTTGCCGCCTTTATGTTAGACGACTATTTAACCGAGATTACGGATTATAGCCAAGAATTTGTTACAGCAATTGATCAACAAAATATTGATTTGGCTAAACAAAAGCTAGTGTTATTAGTTAAATTAGCTAAAGTTATTGCAGCTAAACCTTTAATAACGCAATGTGATGAGCTGAGCAAAACACTAAATAATGATGATGGTCAGGCTGATGTGTCAGCTAAACTCGATAGCGAGGTTCATCAGAAAATACACCACCTAAAGCAATGTATAGTAGAATTAACTGAGTTCGCAGAAACAATATGAATGTAAAATATCACCAGCCAACAGAAGCCGTTGCTAGCCCTTGTGTTCGTAATTGTTGTTTGAATCAGGAAGATGTTTGCTTAGGCTGCTTTCGTCACATAGATGAAATTATGGCGTGGAGTAAACTCGATGACAAGGCAAAGAAAAACGTACTAAACTTATGCGAGCAACGTCAGCAGCTTATTAAAAAATAGCAATGCTAGGCCCATAGTCATTAGGTATAAAATGGAAGAAGTCGATAAAAATACATTAGCACAGCTCGATCAACTCAATGTGCTGATTATTGATGATAACTTACTCGTTCATAGTATTTTGAAAGAGAGTTTATTCGCGTTAGGCATTAAAGAAGTACGTTGTGCACAAAATGCATATTACGGGCTTAGGTTGTGTGATGAAATGCATTTTCATATCATAATTTGTGCTTTTAATGTAAAAAGTGACAAAGACGGATTTCATCTTTTAGAAGAGCTAAAATTTAAAGGTCATGTGACTAAAACCACAGTATTAATATTTTTAAGTACTGAAACTAATGAATCATTGGTTAATTCTATTATTGAGCTACAACCTGATGATTTTTGGACTAAGCCGTTAGCAATAAAGAAAGTACGCAGTCGTTTTATTGCCATACTGAAGGTTAAGCAGGTGTTGTTTAATATTAACAACGCGATTGACAAAAAATCTTACGCTAAAGCGCTTTATTTCGCCGAACGTCATCTAAAAAATGAAAAGCTCGCATTTTATCATCCTAATATTAACCGCATTATTGGCGAGTCTTACCTAGCTTTACGTGAGTTTGCAGAAGCAGAAAAATTTTATTTTCAACTTTTTAAGCAGTATAAATATTCTTGGGTTTACCTAGGTTATGCCAAAGCCTTATTAAAACAAGGCCGTTTAGAAGAAATTAGCGATATGCTAAAAACCTTGATAGATAAACCAGAAACTCGGTTTGGTGCTCACGATATGATGGCGCAGTATTTCATTGAGCAAGAAGATTACGAACAAGCCTACGAAGAAATAAAAAAAGCCATGGCGCTTGCTCCTAGAAATATAGAGCGTAATAAAAAATCATGGGATTTAGCACGTTTAACTCATGATCATAAAGGCCAGTATGTGGCGACCAAAAATATTGCACAACAAGCTAAAAACTCGATTCATGATTCTCCCGAGCTATTACTTAATGTTATTAGGTCAAGTATTGATCTCGCTTGTGCAACGCCAGATGAAAGCGCTAATGATTTGTTGCAACAAACCGATCGATATATCAGGCAATTTGAGCACGATTTACACGACGCTAACCTATTTAAACAGCAATTAATTGTTGTTAAAGCTCGGCTGCATAATGTTCGCAACGAACGTGATAAAGCCACCAAGTTAGTTGAAAATCATATGTCGCTTCAGCCAACTAGCGTTGTAGAAGATAACCTAGATCGGGTAAAAGTATTACATGAACTTGGTATGCGTGAAGATGCCATTGATTTACTTGCTGCGATAAATAAGCAAATTGCAGGTGACTCGTTAAATAGCCAAGTGGTTAGGCGTTACATAGCGCAAGAAACTCAGCAACGTGAAGAAATACATTTTACCGCTAAAGAACTTAACAGCATGGCTGTTGAGCATTTTCAGAAGAATCGATTATTGCCAGCACTTGACGCTATAAAACAAGCATTAACGCTCAGCCCTAACAATACAAAACTCCTGTTTAGTGAATTAAAAATATTAATAAAAATTAAACAAGAAGAGCAAGGTACGTCGGAGCATGAGGAGGCCACAGAAAAAATTATTGCTGAACTACATGCCGCTAACCTTGAGGGGAAAAGCCGAGCTACTTTTGAAGACTTATTGCTGAAATGGCAAAAAGCTAAAGAACAAGACTAACTACTTTAAACCAAGTTTAAGTTATTCATAGCAGGTTTAAGCCATTAATATCCATGTAATATGCTATGCATCCCGTGGCATACCTTTTTCTACAGAGCGAATGAGTCGAGCGGTTAATCTAACATTTTTGTCTTGAACTAGTGTTTTTTGTTTTAAAGATTGCTGCGCTAACGCCCACTCAATATGCTCTGCCACCATAGTTTCAGCATTAACTAATGCGGATGTTAACGCATGAACATTATCTAGAGAAAAATTGGCATTACCCAAAGCAACGGCGATATTACGTTGCCAGCATTGAAAACCAATACGTCGAATTGGAGAGCCTTCTGTTTTACTGAGAAAAGTGGCTTCATCCCAAGCAAATAAAGTTAATAAGTCGATGTTATCTAAGTTTTGTCGCGGTTTAAAATCATCTTCACTGCCAAGCTTGGCAAATTTATTCCATGGGCAAATTAGCTGACAATCATCACAACCATAAATTCTATTACCAATTAATGCTCGAAACTCTTCCGGAATTGCATCTCGTAATTCAATCGTAAGATAAGAGATGCAGCGCCTAGCATCTACAACATAAGGTTCAACTATTGCTTGAGTTGGGCAAATTTTTATACACGCCACACAGGCTCCGCAGTCATTTTCTGCTTGCATATCTGCAATCAAAGGAATATCAACCAATAACTCACCGAGAAAAAACCATGAACCCGCTTGTTTGTTGATCAGTAATGTATGTTTACCCACCCAACCCAAACCGGCTTTTTCGGCTAGAGGCCTTTCTAATATCGGGGCAGAATCAACAAATGGGCGATAATTAAAGTTTTCACAGTGAGCGCTAATTTTTTCACCTAATTGTTTTAGGCGTTTGCGCATTAATTTGTGATAGTCACGACCTAGCGCATAACGACTAATGTAGGCATGATCTCTATTTTTTAATATACGCGCAAACTTAGCATCCGTAGGTAAGTAGTCCATACGTACGCTAATTACGCTAAGCGTACCTTCAACTAACTCTTTTGCTCTAGCGCGCATTAAGCCATGACGCGCCATATAATCCATGTCGCCGTGATAATTGTTTTCTAACCATCGCGTTAATGCTGCTTCATGATCAGATAAATCTACATCACTAATACCCACTTGGGAAAAGCCAAGGTCTTGTCCCCAATGTTTAATTTGTGTGGATAATTCTTGATAATTAATAACAGGTAAGGTCATGGCTATGGAATATAAAAAAGATATAGATGATGCATAATGTGCGACAAGGTTAACACATCACGATTATAAGGTTAATTGAAGTAAAGCTCATAATAAAAATACTTATTAATTATGGTGAGTATTAATTAGTACAAGTTTACCTTTTAGGTAATTACAAAGCGCTAGGTTGAGTTATAAGAAAAATTTTACGCTTTCAAGTGCTGATACTGTATTCAATGCGTTGCAGCTGATATTATTATCATCTCTTACGGTACAGCTTGCATAGAAAATAGTAGACTATAGCATTAAATTTGAACTGCTAAATAATGGTAATTGTGCAGTAGATAAGATACTTTAGAACGACTAACGAAACGATGAATAATATAGTGACAAAACAAACGTTTATATTAGCCGATGAAATGGCAACAATTGCTTTAGGCAAAAAAATAGCAAATCTTGTAAAAACAGCACTTAAACAAGGCATTATTGTTTTTTTAAATGGTGATTTAGGGGCAGGAAAAACCACGTTAACTCGTGGCTTTGTGCAAGGAATGGGGCATATTGGTAATGTTAAAAGCCCAACTTACACTTTAGTTGAGCCTTATGATCTACAAGATTGGCAAGTGTATCATTTTGACTTATACCGCTTAGCTGACCCAGAAGAACTAGAATATATGGGCATTCGAGATTACTTTAACAGCAACTGTTGTAGCTTTATCGAGTGGCCTGAAAAAGGCCAAGGTATGCTACCAGTAGCCGATATGATTATTGATTTAGCTTACCTTGATGAACAACGTCAAGTTGCGTTACAAGCTAAGACCCCATTAGGCGAACAACTAATATCACTTTTGGCCAGATAGCATTAACGATAGAAAGCATTAACGATAAATAATATTAATGAGCTTGCTCCAAGAACAATAGTATTCAAAAAGAAATACACAAGGGAATAAATTCGATGCACTTAAGCCGTATTGTAAAAAACGCTGTACTTATGCTTTGGCTAGTCTATGCAGCAACGGTTAACGCAAACAATAGCATTGATAGTGTTCGGATATGGCCGGCGCCAGAAAATACCCGGGTTGTTTTTGATCTGAGTAACAAACCAGATTTTAAATACTTTTCTTTAAAGTCACCGCAACGTTTAGTGATTGATTTTAAAAATAGCACCAATAATGCTGATTTAATGTCAGCAATTAAAGCCGATCGTCGCGTACAAAAAATTCGCACTAGCCGATCAAAACAAAAAGGCACCACGCGTTTGGTCTTGGAGTTAGCTGAAGATTACAGAGTGTCGGTATTTCCCTTAGCACCGGCAGGGCAATACAGTGATCGTTTAGTTATTGATCTTTACGACAAAAGTAGCCACCCAATTACCACTCATGATAACAGTAAAGGTAAACGCGATATCGTTATTGCTATTGTTGCTGGTCATGGCGGTGAAGATCCTGGTTCAATTGGCGCTTCAGGTACTTATGAAAAGCATGTTACCTTAAAAATATCTCAAAAATTGGCTAATTTAATTAACAGCAAGCAAGGGCTAAAAGCGGTGATGATCCGCAGCGGCGATTATTATGTTGATCATAACCGTAAAACAGAGCTTGCCAGAAAGTCGAAAGCAGATTTACTTATTTCCATTCATGCCGATGCATTTACCTCCCCACAACCTAGCGGTGCTTCTGTATTAGTGCAAGCGACTCGGCGCGCAGATTCTGAGTTTTCGCGCTGGATTCAAAACCGAGAAAAAAACTCTGAGCTACTTGGCGGTGCCGGTGAAACCATTAGAAGCACTAAAGATAATAACTTAGCTATTGCGCTTGGTGATATGAAAAAAGAATACACCATGGCGAGCAGTTACGACTTTGCTGAACATGTAGTTAAACAATTGAAAAAAGTAACTAAATTACACAAGCACAAACCTGAGCGTTTAAGTTTAGCGGTATTAAAGTCGTCTGATATCCCTTCTGTACTTATAGAAACGGGCTTTATTTCTAATCATCAAGAAGAACGACGTTTAAATAACAGTAATCATCAGCAAAAACTTGCTAACGCGATATATATTGCCGTTGATGATTATTTTTCTCGTAACCCACCTGACGGCACTTTAATGGCGGCAACGCGAGTGCGCGAGCACAAGGTTAGTCGAGGCGAGTCGCTATCGGTTGTTGCACAGCGTTACAAAGTTTCAATTAGACAATTAAAATCTGCCAACAACCTCAAATCCAATGTGGTTAGAATTGGTCAAACACTCAAAATACCACAGGCAGACTAACGCTCGTATGACCATCGCAATATTACCCGCTCGCCTCGCTAACCAAATTGCCGCAGGCGAAGTAGTAGAACGCCCAGCCTCTGTTGTAAAAGAACTTGTTGAAAATAGCATTGATGCTGGCGCTACCACCATTAAAATTGACATTGAAAAAGGCGGTGCTAAACGTATCCGCATTATTGATAACGGTAAAGGTATTGCTAAAGCCGAGCTAGCATTAGCCTTGAGCCGACATGCAACCAGTAAAATTAAAGATCTTGATGATCTAGAAGCTATTAGTAGTTTGGGTTTTCGTGGTGAGGCATTGGCCAGTATAAGTTCTGTTTCACGTTTAACCTTAACCTCGAAACCTGAAGCTCAAGAGTCAGCATGGCAAGCAAATGCCGAAGGTCGAGATATGGCGGTGTCAATTAAGCCTGCTGCTCACCCAAATGGCACGACTATAGATGTTAGCGACTTATTTTTTAACACACCAGCAAGGCGAAAATTTTTACGTACTGAAAAAACAGAATACGCTCATATAGAAGAAGTAATCAAACGTATCGCGTTGGCAAACTTTGATATTACTTTTGTCTTGTCACACAACCATAAAATTATTAAACAGTTTCGTGGCGCAACCACAGCCTTGCAACGCAGTAAACGTGTTGCGCAAGTGTGTGGTCAAAAGTTTATTGATAATGCTATTGAAGTCAATTGTGAGCATGGTGGCTTACATTTGCACGGTTGGATTGCTCAACCGAGTTACTTTAGAAATCAGAATGACTTAAGCTATAGTTATGTTAATGAACGCATGATGCGCGATAAATTAATTAATCACGCTATTCGTCAAGCATATGCTGACATGCTGCCTAGCGATAGTTATCCTGCGTTTGTTTTATTTTTACAGCTCGACTTTAGTGAAGTTGATGTGAATGTGCACCCCGCCAAGCATGAAGTACGGTTTCACCAAGGTCGCTATGTGCATGATTTTATTTACTCAGTTTGTAATCGAGCTTTACAAAGTGAGCTCGAATTCAATGTTGATAATACCACGGGCGAAATTTTTTCTACGCCAAACTCCGATAGCAGCCAGCAGCAAGCTCATAGTCAGGCTTCGAACTTTGTTACGCCGTTAAGACCTCACGCTGATGCCCAGCAAGCAACAGCTACATCAAGTTCTTCTCAGACAAGAAATCAGCTAGGAAATCAATTAGAAAATCAGTCAGTAAGTCAGAAAGGTGAATATCATCAAGCATATAACAGTCAGCGTAGTAATGGGCAAAGTTATAGTAGCAAGGTAAATAATCAGGCTAGCAAAGCCTATAGTGATTTAATGACACCGTTGGCGAACGAGCCCCAGATTTCAGAGCCGGTGATTACACATTCACAACCTCTAATACAAAATGCACAACCTAATAATATTGCTCAAGTTATTGAAGACAATAGCGCTGATGTTAATAAAATACTGTTTTGGCAGGCTCCACATTATTTAGTTTTTCAACACCACGATACTTTACGTTTATTGTCGGTTACAAAACTTGATTTACAACTTAAGTTACAAGTAATCAAACAACGTTGGCATGAAAAGCTTGTTAGTCAGCCACTATTATTACCGGTAAAAATATCGGTCAGTGAAGAAGTCGCCAACTTTGTCCAAATAAATGAAAATCAATTTCAGCATATAGGGATGGAAATTCGTCAACAAAATTCAACAACATTACAAATTCGACAGTTTCCCGCTTTGCTTCGGAATCAAGATATAGCAAATAGCTTTGATGCGTTAATTAAGCAACTAGACGTTGAAAATACTACCGAAGCACACTCAGAAACAGCGTGGCAAATCGCGTTGGCTGAACTTATGTTGAACCGAGAATCTACGCAAGCCTATGCATTACAAGTTTGGCGAAATGCAGAAAGTCATTTTAATTGTCAATTTGAACAGCAACTACGCTTGAATTCTGTAGTGATAGACCTCACATCATTCATAAATCAGATAAAGTAAATTATTACCAAAATGACTAAGGCGTTAAACCAACAGAATATTAACCTGCAAGAACCACCCGTTATTTGCCTAATGGGTCCAACTGCGTCAGGTAAAACTGCCTTAGCAATGGCATTATGTGATGCATTGCCATGTGACATTATTAGTGTCGACTCTGCGTTAGTTTTTAAGGGAATGGATATTGGAACGGCGAAACCTACGGCAGAAGAATTAGCCGCCTATCCGCATCAGTTAGTCGACATTAGAGATCCTATCGAAAGTTATTCTGCTGCAGATTTTTGTCATGACGCACTTAAAGCCATCGCAAAAAGTAGAGAAAATGGCCGTATACCTTTATTGGTTGGCGGTACTATGATGTATTTTAAAAGTTTAATTGAAGGAATATCACCACTTCCTGAGGCCGATCAAGACATTCGCAATGCTATAGCGCTAGAGGCAGCTGACAAAGGTTGGCTTGCACTGCATGAAGAATTACAGGGTTTCGATCCTGTTTCTGCCGAGCGTATTCATCCTAATGATCCCCAAAGGCTTGCACGTGCAATAGAGGTATATCGAAAGTCTGGTAATACTTTGACACAATTAACTGCAATAAAAGGTGATATAGTCAGTGGAAATGTTTTACAGTTTGCTATAGCACCAAAAGAGCGAAGCGATTTGCATGCACGCATTGAGCTTCGCTTTGAACAAATGATAGCGCAAAACTTTGAACAAGAAGTTATTGCACTAAAAGAAAGAGGCGATTTGCACCTTGACTTACCTTCGATTCGTTGTGTTGGTTACCGGCAAATGTGGCAATACTTAGCAGGTGACTTCTCTCACGAAGACATGGTTTTTAAAGGTGTGTGTGCGACTCGTCAGTTAGCAAAAAGACAGTTAACCTGGTTAAGAAGTTGGCAAAATTTACATTGGTTGCATATGGAAGATGAAAATAATTTAAAACTTATTTTGTCGGCAGTGAGCAAACTGTAAACATTGATGTATAATTAAACTGGTTGCGCAGTTTTCAGCTAGTTAATTGAATTACTATAATAAAATATTTGAACTAAATATTTCACTTTTTACTAAAAATAACAAAAGGGGCCAAATAATGGCAAAGGGGCAATCTTTACAAGACCCATTTTTGAATGCGTTACGTCGTGACCGTATTCCAGTAGCAATATATTTAGTTAATGGCATTAAATTGCAAGGACAAGTAGAGTCATTTGATCAATTTGTAATTTTACTTAAAAACACGGTTAGTCAAATGGTATATAAACACGCCATTTCAACGGTAGTGCCGGCGCGTGCAGTTACAACTATGCCAAGCCCACAAGCGAATCAGGAAATAGAAGATTAATGCAAAAAGCTAGTATTGTATGGAGTCGCTCATTTGTTTGATAGGTATCAGGCAGGTGAGCAGGCGATACTTGTTCATGTAGATTTTCCAGATGATAACACCCGCGAAGATATACAAGAGTTTGAAATGCTTGTTGATTCTGCAGGTATAAATTCGTTAAATATCGTTACAGGTAAACGCAATACTCCGCATCCTAAATATTTTGTTGGCACAGGGAAAGTTCAAGAAGTTGCTGACGCAGTACGTATGTTCGATGCGAATATTGTTTTATTTAACCATAGCTTATCGCCTTCACAGGAAAAAAATATCGAAGCCTTGTGCGAATGTCGTGTGGTTGATCGCACAACATTGATTTTAGATATTTTTGCCCAGCGCGCTCGCACGCATGAAGGTAAGTTACAGGTAGAATTAGCGCAATTACGCCACATGAGCACTCGCCTTATTCGTGGTTGGACTCATTTAGAGCGCCAAAAAGGTGGTATTGGTTTACGTGGCCCAGGTGAAACACAGCTTGAAACTGATCGTCGTTTACTTCACGAACGTATGGTTAATATTCGTAAGCGATTAGGTAAAGTTGAAAAGCAAAGACAACAAGGCCGCCGAGCAAGAACCCGCGCTGAGATCCCAACAATTTCCCTCGTTGGATATACCAATGCTGGTAAATCAACCTTATTTAATAAAATAACTCAAGCGGACGTTTATGCCGCAGATCAATTATTTGCTACCTTAGACCCCACTTTACGTAAAATTGAAGTTGAGGATGTTGGTCGTGTTATTTTGGCTGATACTGTCGGTTTTATTCGTCATTTGCCTCATGACTTAGTTGCTGCATTTAAAGCGACCTTAACCGAAACACGTGAAGCCGAGTTATTGTTGCATGTAATAGATATTGCCGATGAACGACGAACTGAAAACATTGAACAAGTAGAAGAAGTTTTAAAAGAAATAGAAGCGGGCGATGTACCGCAGCTATTAATTTGTAATAAAATAGACCGCTTAGATGATGTTGAGCCGCGGATTGATCGTGATGATCAAGGATTGCCAATTCGCGTATGGCTCTCAGCACAGCAAGGTATTGGTATTGAGTTATTATTCCAAGCGCTTTCGGAGCGATTAGGAAAAGAAATAATTCAACATTTACTGTGTTTACCGCCGAGTGCTGGTAAAATTCGCGGTCAACTTTACGAGTTAAATTGTATAACTGATGAACGTTATGATGAGCAAGGTAATTGTTTACTCGACATAAAATTACCAATTAGAGAATGGCATCAGTTACTAAAACAAGATGAAGCAGAAATAGAGCACTTTATTCAAACTTAACAGACTGATATATTACGTGAAACGCAGTGTTTTATCGTTTATACCCCGTTCCATTTCAAGATGCTCTGAAATAGCATCTTGAAGTGGTAGGGGTATATATAGCAGTTAGCGCATTAATTTTTATAGCGGAGAATAGCATGGCTTGGAATGAACCGGGGAATAACGAGAAAGATCCCTGGAAAAATAAAGGTGGTAAGAATCAAGGTCCACCTGATCTAGATGATCTATTAAAAGATATCGGCAATAAATTTGGCGGTATATTTGGCGGTGGCAAATCAGGAGGCGGATCAGGAAAAAGTTTTTCTAGTATCGGCATCATGGTTGTTCTGGTTATATCGATATTAGTTTATGTATTTGCAGGCTTTTTTACTATTAAAGAAGCTGAAAAAGGTATTGTTTTACGCTTTGGTCAGTATGCCGGAACGGTAGAACCTGGCTTGCGTTGGAAGTGGACGTTCGCAGAACGTATTATTCCTGTTGATATGCAAACTACACGTAACCTACCGTCATCTGGTTTTATGTTGACCAAAGACGAAAACGTTGTTCGTGTAGAAATGGAAATTCAATACCGTGTTGTTGACGCTCGTAATTATGTTTTTAGTGTAACTAATGCAGATGAGAGTTTAAGCGAATCACTAGATAGTGCTTTGCGCTATGTTGTTGGTCATGCAAACATGGACGACATTTTGACTAGTGGTCGTGAAGCCGTACGTCAAGCTGTTTGGAAAGAGCTAGAGAAAATTATTGATCCTTACAATTTAGGTCTGATTATTGTTGATGTTAACTTCAAGGATGCTCGTCCGCCAAACGAAGTTAAAGATGCATTTGATGATGCTATTTCTGCACAAGAAGATGAAGTGCGCTTTTTACGTGAAGCTGAAGCCTACGCTCGTGGTATTGAACCTCGTGCCCGTGGTCGTGTTAAGCGTTTAGAGCAAGAAGCGTTAGCTTATAAGTCACAAGTTTTACTTGATGCTGAAGGTGATGTAGCGCGTTTTAACAAGTTGTTACCAGAATACAAAGCTGCGCCTGAAGTTACTCGCCAACGTATGTACATTACATCGATGGAAAAAGTATACAGCAACACCAGCAAAGTAATGGTTGATGTTGATGGTGGCAATAACATGATTTACTTACCTCTAGATAAAATTATGCAACAACAATCTGGCGGTCAACGTGTTATTCAACAATCATCACCGACGACGATAAATCAATCGTCAAACAGCAATAATACTGCGCCAACATTATCTGGTCGTAATGATCGATTCAATAATGGGAGAGACTAAGCCATGAAGAATTTTCTATTGGCAATTATTGCCTTAATACTTGTGCTAACGGTTTCGTCTGTTTTTGTAGTAATTGAAGGCCAACGTGGCATTGTTTTCCAATTCTCAAAAATTAAACGTGATGGTGATACCGGCGACATGAAGGTTTATGAGCCTGGTTTACACTTTAAATTTCCGTTTATTAACCAAGTACGTAAACTTGATGCACGTATTCAAACCTTAGATGATGCGCCTGATCGATTCGTAACATCTGAAAAGAAAGATTTAATGGTCGACTCATTTGTTAAATGGCGCATTGTTGATTTTTCTACTTACTACTTACGTACATCAGGTTCAATTGAGAATGCTCGTGCTTTACTTAAACAGAAAGTAAATAATGGTTTACGAACTGAAATTGGTACGCGTACTATCAAAGATATTGTCTCTGGTGAACGTGACGATATTATGGCTAAAGCACTGGAAAGCGCTGCAAGTAGCCGTGAAGATTTAGGTATTGAAGTGATTGATGTTCGTATCAAAGCTATTAACCTACCTACTGAGGTCAGTAATTCAATTTACGAGCGTATGCGTGCTGAACGTACCGCTGTGGCGAAAGAGCATCGCTCACAAGGTCAAGAGCAAGCTGAAATCATTCGTGCAACTATTGATGCAAAAGTTACCGTAATGTTAGCGACAGCACAGAAAGAAGCACAAGAAATTCGTGGTGAAGGAGATGCTTTAGCAGCAAAAGTTTATGCTGATTCTTATGGCCAAGATGCTGAGTTTTATAACTTCTTTCGTAGTTTAGAAGCTTACGAAAAAAGCTTCAGCGATAAGAGTGATATCTTAGTAGTTAAGCCTGATAGCAATTTCTTTAATTACCTAAAAGACAGTAAAAAGTCGAATTAAGATTAGTGTTAAGCTGAACTTTGAAAAGCATGATTTAGTTATAACGCCACTCGTTTAAAAGCGAGTGGCGTTTTTATATCGAAAAATATAATTTTAGTTATTGAAACTGCAGCTTGAGAGTGCGCTTTCATTTTCTCACGTATGAACGTTGTTGCTAATTACTGCAAACTTGTATTTATTTACACCTGCTAATACATTAATGGCTTTTCGCTCATATTGATTTACGTAAAATAACGCTCTGTATTCGGCTGGCTATGTATCTAAAATATGCTTACAAAAAACTAGGCCTCACACGTTTTCAAACAAACATGCCTGATGCGCTTGTATGGTCTCTGAGGCTAGTTGTTTCAATACTTGTTGTGTTGCTTCGTTGACATCAATATCTTTAATAAAGGGCAGTAAATCTGCCGCTTCTCCAGTAATGACTTCATAGAAAACAAAAGCGGTGAGCAGTTGCCCTGTTAAAGCAGCATGATTGCCGTCAGGTGTATGAAGTACCAGTTGAGGTAGGGTCATGATGACTTTATCCCAAGTTAAGCCAATAGGTGCTACACACGACTTTTGTATTTCTGCAATTCCAGTATGAATTTGATGCACTCGTTTCCCTTCTTGCCTTTTACCTTGTTGCGGGTGCTCTGGAAATAGTATTGGGGTTATACCTAGACTTTTAGCTTTTTTAATCCAAGATAGTGCGGCAGTAACAGGGTAGGTTGTCGCACCCGATTGAGAATATTTTTGCCCTTGTAAAATCACATGTGTCCAAGGTTGGTTTTCAAGTAGATCAATCCTTTTCTGTTGTGTTGATCTGTTATCTAGAAAACCTCCCCCTGCATTCTGTATAGTGATGGTGGCAAAGGGATTACCTGCGTTCAGTAACTTCTTTAGTAAACTGCTTAGCCCAATGACATGGCTATTGCCAAAGAGTAATACTTGGTAATTATTAGCAAATCGGTTGTCAGGAATTTCCATGTTAGAGTCAGACACTGCAATGTTTTCGGGAGGTTCAATGGGGTTTGTTATTTCTGTTTTATTGTTATCACCAGAGCAAGCTGACAACAAAAATGTCATCAGTAAAAAACTATAAATTGTACGCATAGTTGATCCTTATTAAATGTGAAGTGTTTTGACATTGGTGGTATTAGTTAATCAGCACTTGCTCAATGCTCCCTTTTAACCCATTATCTGCGTTAAAACGTCGATAAATAGCGCGCTATTGATTCACTTGAGTATCAAACACTCATTATCCAGAGTTCAGGTTAGTTAAAAACAGCGCTATAAATTTGCTTTAAAGCCTCTGCGTTATAACTGCTTTCGTGTGGTACATTATTTAATGAAGTGAAACGAACATCTTTAGCGCAACCCTCCCATACTTGTGTTTCGCTACCACTACTTTCATTGATAACTTTAGGGTGCTCTATGCTAGTAAATGTGTCGCTACAGCCATTGATTAACAGCCAATGGGCAAGTGTATCTGTAACAGATTTAATCGCGCCTGTGCTTCTGCCGCTTATAGGGACTTCTCTATCTTGTGGGCTATGTAGATGATGTAAAGTTACTGGTGTTAATGTTGAGCAAGCCGTAAATTCGCCACGAAACTGTCCAGCTAAAGTAACCACTGAAGTTAAATGTTCTGGAATGTGGCAAGCAAGTTTATAAGCCATAAACCCGCCAGCGGAGTAACCAAAAACATAGACTTTATCTGTGGTTACATCATTGTCAGCTCTGATCTGTGCTAGCAGATTAAGAATAAAGTCGACATCAATATTACTCGCACTCGCATTATTAAGACTTTCCCATCCCCAAGTTTCATTTCTCCCTTCAGGAGCAACCGAGAGTAATTTTTCGCTAATACTTAATGTTTTAGCATCAAATATTTTACTCACTTTTTTAGCTGAGCCAGGGGCACCATGTAAAAATAGAGCGATACCTTCAATTGCATCATCAGGTTTGTAAACAATGGCTTCTCGGTTCTCTATGCTAATACAGCTCGCATCCGTATCAAGCGATTGTCCAGCACATGTTTTAATAACTGGGGTCGGCTGTGTAATTTTTTCATCTTTACTGCCAGATCCGCAAGCTATCAGTAGGCAACATGAAGCAATAGTAAGGCTAAGTATCTGGATTTTATTCATGATATTTCTCATCTAATTTCTTATCAAATTATGGTGACTAGGTAGGTTCGAAGTTTGTCAGTTTCTTGATTTGCTTCAATAAAGAGGTAACAATGATTTTATAATGAAATGATAATGACGAAGAAAGTGATGAATAAAGTGATGAATAAAGTGATGAATTATTAAATGCGGTTTTTATTTGGCGATATTATTGTTGATGTAGAGCAGGTAGCACTTTTTAAAAATACTAAACGTATCGAGTTTGAGCCGAGAGTTTTTGAATTATTAGTGTATTTTTGTCAACACCCTCAAGAGGCTATTTCAAGAGAAGAGCTAGTTGCTCAAGTGTGGCGAGGTCGTGTTGTTAGTGATGCAGCCATAAACCGAGCTGTTGGTGAGCTACGAAAACTAATAGAAGATGACTCATCCGCGCCGAAATGGATTAAAACAGTAAGTAAAGTAGGCTATAGATTTACAGAAGTACCAACTTTACAGCATATAACCGATGAAGCTAGCTCAGCTGAGTTGATGGCTAATGCGCCTGCCCCAAAAAATAATAAAGCTTCTCATGACGACACAATAGCCGTAAAAGAGTCTGCTGAGCAAAAATTACCTTTGTTAAGTGCCAGTCGAGTATGGGTTTTAGCTGTATTATTACTCATCATAATTTTCTTGTATAAACTTTCAGACGCTAAGAGTGAACCAGAAGCTTTAAGAGTTGTTGCTTGGCAACCGATTACATCTACATTGGGTAGTGCTTTTAATGCGAGTTTTGAGCCCAAAACTGGTTCACTTGTTTATTTGCACCGAGCAAATGCTGATGCTACTGCACAGCTGCAGATGAAAAAAGCTGACGGTTCAATTCAAGCTATTTCCGATGACAATTATTATTACACCGACGTATTGTTTGCCAGCGATGGCTTTATTTATGCTTCAAGATTAAATAACTTACAACAAAGGCTATGTGAAATAGTTAAAATAGACTTATCTACAATGGTGTTTTCTACCGTTGTTGAATGCGGCACAAGAGTGGTAACACCGCTTGTTTATGATGAGAGAAAGCGCCGCTTAATTTATCGTTCTAGAGCAAGCATATCTGAGCCGTATGCAATGTACTCTTATCAGCTTGATACCGGAAGAAAACAACAACTTACTCACCCGGCTCAAACCGGAAATACTGTCGGGGATTATGCTTTTTCTATTTCACCTGACTTTCAAACGTTAGCTGTTATTGAATATAGTGGCGATGAAACCGATAAAATTAAACTTATTTCGTTAAACGATAACTCGATTACGTTGAGCGCAACCGTTATCGATAATGTTTACGGCATGATGTGGCATTCAGCCGATAAAATATTATTGGCCAATAATACGGGGCTTTTTGACTTTAATATTGACCACAGTCTGTTAAAAAATATAGCGCACGGTGATCAATTTAGTCGGCTTTCAATCGGAGATTCTCCTCGCACTGTAATAACCGAACGCAGCCAATCTACGGTTAATATAGTAAGTTACTCTATGCAAAATAGTGAACTAAAACCACTGACAAAAAGTAGTGGGATTAATCTTAATCCAGCGCTTGGCAATAATACTAACGTATTGGCATTCTTATCTAATAGAGCCGGTAAAGAACAAGTATACATACAAGATGAAAATGCAAACGTTAGTGTGGCTAAGTTCGATGAGGAAATAGCTTATATCGGCGCCATTTCTTGGTCACCAAACGATGATGAAATAGTGGCGAGCATTAATAATAGTTTGTATTTGTACAGTTTGAATAATAAAAAATGGCAAAAAATAGCTGAAAACTTTACCAAAGTGCATCACGTTGCTTTTACATCGGGGCACATCCTATTTAGTGCTGAAGTTGATGGGCAATGGAATATTTGGCAGTTGTCTTTAAACAATAAAAGGGTAACCCAGTTAACTGCTAAAGGTGGTTATAGCGTACAAGGTAATCAAAATAATGTTTATTATACTAAATTTAATCACTCAGGCTTATATCAATTAGATGTAAAAACCGGTGTTGAATCTATGCTTATTGCTGAGTTTCCTATTTCTGGTTGGCGTCATTGGCAGTGGCGAGATAATAGGATTTATTATTTGAAAGATAAATCCTATATGGCACTGAACCTAAACACAGGTGAGCATCAAGTTATGTTTAACTTTAAAGGCAGAATACCCAACAGTTGTCATACCGCTTATGAACACAACTTTTTTGCTTGTGAAAAGGTTGACTCAAGCAGCAGTAATGTTTGGCAATTTCAGTTGTCTAACTAATCTTTATTATTGCTTTAGCCAGCGGAATATAAACTAGCGGCCATGTTATATGATCTTTTTACGTATATATCGCGTAATAAAGACCATGCTTAGGTTTTATTTTATAAGTACTATTGCGAGTGCTTAAATCGATTAATTATGAGAGAGAAATATTGTTACCACATAAACTATCGGGTGTGATTTTTGACTTAGATAATACGTTAGTTTCTTCAGCGTTAAATTTCGACGATATTCGTGACGCCTTAGGGTGTGAGAAAAATATAGACCTACTCGATTTTGTAGAAAGTTTACCAGAAAGCCAGAAAATACAAGCGAATGAACTATTAGTTGAGTTTGAAATTAATGATGCGAGAAATACCGAGAAGCTACTTGGAACAGATCAACTATTGGCACTATTGTCTGGCTTAAATATTCCTTGTGCCATTGTTACCCGCAATTGTCGTGAAGCCGCATTAATAAAGGTTAAGCATAACAATATTGCTATTGAACAGGTTTTTACCCGGGCTGATCACAAAGCTAAACCCGCACCAGATGCTTTATTGCATGTTGCGAAACTGTGGAATTTTCCTGCTGAAAATATATTATATGTGGGTGATTATCTTTATGACCTGCAAGCAGCTAAAAATGCTAATACTATGTCTTGTTTAGTTACCCATGGCGCTGAAGTTGATTATGCCAGTATGGCGACTATTGTGGTAAATGAACTGACTCAGTTAAGCGAAACTATTGCTCAAATTTTTGCTCGTGAAACTGTAGGTATTGCTAAATAAGCATTGTCTAAAAAAGTTTATTGTTTAAAGGTGTACTCAAGTTTTGCTTTGAGTTTATGATACCTTGATTTTAGTTATTTCAGTGTCAGCAGTTACTCAGCAACCATTTAAATACACCTTCTTTATTACTGACGAAATAGGGCAAAGCAGTTGATTGATTTTTCCGATCCACACAGCACTGAACTCGCTTCCGCCTCCAGGCATCCTGCTTTAACGTCTATGGGCGAGACAGAAGATATCGGCCATTGGCGTATTACTAACGATAGCGTTATGGGAGGTAAGTCGGCAGGTAATTTTATCTTACAGAAGAATTACGCACTTTTCAGCGGTAATATTTCCTTGGAAAATAATGGTGGATTTAGTTCGGTTTATCGTTCGATTAGTCCGTTAGAAAAAGCACTTAGCAGGGTATGCATTAAGGTGAAGGGCGATGGGCTTACTTATCAATTAAGGTTGAGCGTAAATGTTGATGGTTATCGCTTAGCTTATAAACATAATTTCACTACGATTTCCGATCATCTAGCACAATTAAGTTTTTTATTGACTGACTTTCAAGCTACTTTTCGTGGACGAAATATAGCTAAAGCACCTATTCTGCTATCTGAAAATATTATTGAAATAGGCTTTTTAGTTAAGAGAAAAGTGTCTGGCCCATTTTCATTAGCGATAAAAAGTGTAGATTTCGAGTAAAGACCTGTTAATTAATCGAAGAACGATTCAAATATACCCATAAGTCATGGTTATAACGTGTGAGATGTTAGTTACCAGTTAATCTTTTCGCCTTGCCAATCAAGGTAACTTGCCATTTGATCATGTGGCGTTTTTTCAACGATTTCTAATAACTGCTTCGCGACGAACTCTGCACTAAAAAGCTTACTTTCAGGCACATTTTTTTGAAAGGGTTTTGATAATGGTGTATCCGTTGTTCCCGGATGAAAAGCAATTAACTTAATGTTTTTGGCTCGTCGAGCTAGCTCTATTGCTGCGGTTTTCACCATCATATTTAATGCTGATTTTGATGCCCTATAGCTATACCAACCGCCTAAACGATTATCACTGATACTGCCAACTCTGGCACTAAACAGTACAAATGTGCAGGGAGATTTCCCTGTTAATACCGGGGTTAACTTTTGTATCCACAGCATTGGCGTTAAAGTGTTTGAGCTGATAACGTCAATAAAAGATTCTGCATTAAAGTCCTCTAAACGTTTTTCTGGGGTTATGGTGCTGTTATGTAATACACCGTTACAAACAAATACCTGGGTGATTGGCGCTTGGTTGTCTTGTGATAGTTGCGATATAGCTTGGTCAATAGACTGTGGCTGATAATCTTTGAGTTTAATTTTGGTAACATTTGATGAATTAGCTTTATACTCTGGTTGATCATCATCAGCGAAATTACGGCTAATCAATATTAAATTGGCGCTATCTTCAGCGATGATTTGCTTAGCAATAGCTTTACCTATGTCGCTACTTGCGCCTATTATCAAGGTTTGCTCGGTTCTCATAACATGCTCCTGAAGTACAATGGGTAGTTTTGATGTTAAATATTTTAGCGAGTAATGCTGAAATTTGGTGTCGATATTTCGCTAAGCCTAGATATATCCAATGACTTATTGTTTTAATAATAGGCCAATTTAAAGGAGCGACCCAAAAGCCTTTACCTACCAGTGTCCAGGCTCTATGAGTTACTTCTAGACCAAGTAATAGCTGAGCATTGTAATGCCCATGCAATATTTTCATTGCTTCATCAAAACAAACGCTGGGGTAACGTGTTGAAAAGTCATCTTCATGTATATTGACTAACTGAATCTTGTTTTTTGCATCATGTTTTTTAAGATGTGCCATTTCAGTTGCACATAATGGGCAATTACCATCATAGAAAATCGTTAACATTAATTTATCTCACCAAATAACATATATTTGCAGTTATCTTATGCTTCGCCATTAATAGTAATACACTTAGGTAAAGTCTCAGGTTTAGCGTAACTCAAACGTGAAAGCCTTTGGCTAGTGTGATAGCTGTCGAGGCCCGAAACCATAACCGTGTTTAATGATTCGATGTCGATGTAACCATCGTTTTTAATTGCGGCTTCTTGGCATAAAATATGAGTAATTTCACCAATAACAAGCACTGTGTTATTCAGCTCAATTGGTATTATAGACTTTAACGTTAGTGCATACTTAAGTTGGCTCTCTTCAACAAAAGGTGCTTCTATACCCGCTATTGACTGTGCTGTTAGCCCCGTTTGTTTAAATTCGCATTGCTCTTCTTTATAACGGGCTGAGGTTTGATGGGCTGCTTGCCAAAACCCTTCAGCTACTTGATTGATGGTATATTGTTGTGTTTGTTTGATGTTTTTCAAGGTATGTCGATCAACACTGTCTGGACGTGAAATAAAGCCGACCAAGGCAGGTGATGCACCAAGGTGAAATACAGAACTAAAAATAGCTAAATTATGTGTTTGGTTCTGGTTAGTGGTACCAATAAGGTTGGCACTTTTAAAACCCGATAAACTGTTAATCATTTGAGCTCTATATCGAGGCTCCATCGCGTTTAATTGCGCTTTAGTTATATTTTTCATTTAAGTCATATTTATTCCACAGTACTTTAAATTTATATACGAAATTGGCAATGCTTAGGATCACCAAATATGAAGTGCAGCTACTCGCAATAAGTACTTAGAACAGTCCTTTATTAAGAAATATTCTCATGTATTTTTATATTTTTTCAATATTGTTTAATTTTCATAAAAATTTAAAAGCAGACCTAGCGTTACCTGCTAGTATTATTATTTAATGGTTGCAGTACTGTAATTAATCTAAAACGATGCTTAATTAATAGGATATATCATTAAATATGCATATAATAAGTATAAATAATGCATAGATAAAAAGGAGATTTACGCTTTGCATGAAAAAAAACGATTAGCGCCTTTTATATTGGTGTTCGTAATCATGGGTGTTGCAATTTGCTACTTCTACGTTGCAAATTTTACAGCCCAAGAAAAGCATCCCATCACTATCGCCGTTTCTAAAACGCCATTGTCTGCGCCTTTTTATGTTGCTAACGCTATAAATGCTTTTGAAAATACCTGTGCAAGTGTCGAAGTTGATGAAGTTGTTGGTGGGCAAGCAGCATTTGAAAAAGTGATGAGCGGTAAAGTTGATTTTGGTACAAGCTCTGACTCTGTGATTGCATTTCAAAGCTTAAACTCGCAAGAATTTGTAACACATGCCATGTTTGTTCAATCAGATAACGATGTGAAATTAATTACTCGCACAACTGATAATATTGACTTAATGAGTGATCTCAAAGGTAAACGGATAGGAGTTACTAAAGGCACGTCTAGCGAATATATTTTGAGTACATTACTTGCTATTGAGGGGCTAAGTATGAGTGATGTTGAATTACATCACTATAAGCCTGAAAATCTGTTGGCAGGTTTTAGTCAGCAGGAAGTTGACGCCATTCTTCCGTGGGAACCTTTTGGCTTTCAAGCGTTACAATTACTCAGTGAAGAAATAAAAATTCACGACACTAAAAGTTTAAGTACGCTAAGCTTTAACTTAATTTCTCAAACCGCAGATAAAAAACTACTAAAAAAAGCTAAGTGTGTTATCGAAGGTTTACGTATCGCAATTGATTATATCGTGTCTAATCCCGAAGCAGCGAAAAAAATAGTCATAGCAGAATTAAATGTAGAACCTGAGTTTATTGCCTGGGTATGGTCTGATTATATTTTTAAGCTCGGGCTAAATCATTCTTTAATGTTAAACATTAAATCTCAAGCTATTTGGGCAATGGAGTCACAATCTGAAGAGTTTGAACATGTTCATAATACCGAACGTATTTTTGATAGCAGAGCGCTTACTATGGTTAGTCCTGGGTCAGTAAACCTATCGATGTAAATAAGGATTTACTATGAAGTTGAGCCTACAAAAACAAATTTACGTATTTACCTTTAGTAGTTGCATATTTTTTCTCGCGCTTGCGATCAGTATTTTATGGTCAATTCAGGTTGTAAATGTTGCATTGGAGCGAGAAAGGTACGCCAATAAAGTAGAAAACCATGCTAACATTTTGAAGCAATTTATAAGTATAGAGAACATTTATGCAAGCGACTTTAATACCGATAGTTGGTTGGCTTTAGATCGTGAATTTAGTGAATTGCTCTTAAAAACGCCAAATTTAACAGCTCAACAACAGACCATTCAAAATAGTATCGAAAGTCAGAATAAAAATGTACTTCGTTTATTCAACGCCATTAATAAAAATAAGTTATTAAATGCAGATAATAAAATTAAACAACACTTAAAAGCGCGATTAATTAATCAGTTAGAGGCAATAAGAGCTGATTCTAAACACTTATTCAATATAGTGCAGGTTGATATTAATTCTGTCATAAAACGACAAGTTACATGGATATTATCGGTGTTGCTCTTGAGTTTATTTACTTTGGTTTATGGTGCTTTTAAATTAGTGCGAATTTTTAGAACGTCACTTCAAGAAGTTAAATCAGCTTTTGTAAAAACTAGTTGTGGTAATTTTCAAAAAATAGAACTGTCTAACACATCAGAAGAATTTGAAAATATTGCTAGTGCATTTAATGACATGAATACCGAGTTGAGTGAAACAACGGTATCTTTAGAGTCAATGACTAAAATTGTTGCAGAAAGAACAGAAGTGTTAGAAAAGTTATCTAACACCGACCCGTTAACGAACGTTGCTAATCGACGTGCCTTATTTGAACGCGGTAATGCTGAATTTGCTCGGGTACAAAGAAGCCATAATAAGTTCACCGTTATATTGCTAGATTGTGACTTATTTAAAGATGTTAATGATCAATATGGTCATGCATTTGGTGATGAAGTGCTCAAACATATTTGTAATATATGCAGCACAGAAATTCGTAATATTGATTTTTTTGCCCGCTATGGTGGCGAAGAGTTCATTATACTTTTACCTGAAAGTGAATTAGCAGGTGCAGTGAAAACGGCTGAACGTATTCAAAAATCTTTAGCAAGTAATTGCCCTAGTTTTGAAGGTAACGAAATAACAGTAACCCTAAGTTTAGGCATTTGTACCGTTAGCGACAGCCACACTAATTTTGAAGCGGTAATAAAAGATGCCGACATCGCTATGTATCGAGCCAAGGAAAGTGGTCGAAATAGAATTGAAGTGTTTAAAAGCACATCATAATCAACAACAAGTTAAGCTCTGTGGTTAGAGATCCAGACTGTTTGATATGGTGCTAACATAACTTCTTGAGTTAAAGCGGTTATTTCTTCGCCTCTGATTAATTCTACCCATGCCTCTGTAATAATTAAATTGAGTTCACTTAATGGTAGTGAGGCAGGTTTGTCCGAAATATTTGTCACACAAAACACGCTTTGTTTTCTATTTTGACTTTGTCGCCAAAAGCCAAACAGTTTTACACCTAAGTGCAAGGTAAATTGGGTTGCATTAGGGTGAAAAGCTGGTTGTTTAATACGTGTGTTTAACAAAGACTTTAAAGTGGAAAGCACTTTGCCATGATGCAAGTTAGTATTTGCTAAAGCGGCTTCTAGTTCACTTTCATCCCAGCGATGTCGATTTATTGAGCGATTATTGTGGGTGTTGGCAAGCTTATTATAATCGTTTTGCGTACCTAACATGCTATGAATATAAATCCCAGGTACACCTTCAAGTGCAAACATAATGGCATGAGCACAAATAAAACGTTCAAAATTCCACTCGTCTTTACCTTTTACCGTACCTTGTAGCGCATCATAAAGGGCTATGTTCATTTCATACGGTTTTTGTTCGCCTTGGTCTGATGTTCGCCACGATATTTTACCGCCAAAACTTTCGATAGTTTGCACTAAATTATCTAGCTCAGTGTCATTTAACAAACCTTCTGCAGGGCGTAAGCCAATGCCGTCATGTGAAGCAATAAAATTGAAGTACATGGTGCCGTTTTGTGAAGGTGGCATGCTCATCAGCCAACGCTTTAAATGGGTGCAATTACCGGTAAGTAAAGTGTTGATTAAGAGCGGAGGCAGCGAGAAGTTATAGATGCCATGGGCTTCATTAGCGTTACCAAAATAGGTCAGGTTTTGAGTGTTAGGGATATTGGTTTCAGTAATAATTATGGCTTGCGAGTCGGCAGACTCAATCAACGTGCGTAATAGTCTAACCATCTCGTGCGTTTGGGGTAAGTTGATACAATCGCGGCCGACAATTTTCCAAAGAAAAGCAATCGCGTCAAATCTAAATATTTTAACGCCACTATCAAGATATTGTCGAATGATTGAGGTAAAGGCTTTTAGTACCTCGGGATTTCGAAAGTCAAAGTCAACTTGGTCATGGCTAAATGTACACCAAACAAATTTTTGTCCTTGGCCGGTCATTACCTCTTTTAGTAAGGGGGATGTTCGTGGTCGAACGACATTAGATAAGTCGTCATCTAATTGCGCAGTAAAGAAAAAGTCATGCCCTGGTCCTTCACCTTTTATAAAGTTATCGAACCAGGCACTGCGGCTTGAGCAATGATTAATAACTAAGTCTGACATTAATTGATAATCTTGACTTATTCTGGTGATTTCTTGCCAAGAGCCTAAAGATTCATTAACAGAAGAGTAATCAATAACCGAAAAACCATCATCTGAACTATAAGGAAAAAAGGGCAGAATATGTACACTGTTAATAGTGTCTTTTACATGACTGTCTAAAAATTTTTTCAATGTTTTTAGAGGTGCTTGGTCTGTTTTTATAATACTGTCACCATAAGTGATTAATATTATGTCGGTCTCTGACCAATGGTTGGTAAAAGGCGTTGGGGCTTCGGTATCGCACGTTAACCGCATTATGTCTATGAGCGCATCTGCAATATCATCAATAGACTGCTTTAGGGTTATCCCTTGATAAATCGTCGAAAGCTGTTGGGTTAATTTGTGTTTTAACGGTTCGCTCTGCGCTAGCATAGTCATAGTCGGCCTCCTTATGATTGATTAAACTCTTGGTTATCTAATTCTACAGCGGTTTTTAGTTGCGATAATATATCAGGAATTGCACTTACGACTCGGTTCCAAGACGGTATGAAAGGTGTTTCCATTGGGTTTTCTAAAAAAGTATTACCTGCAGTTAAAATATTTTCAGCAAACATTTCTACCGCTTTTTCTTCATTGTGAATATCAAGTTCAAGGCCGTTCATCATTGCATCGTTTCGATAGGTTTCAACATAATCGAGAGCGATACGGTAATAGGTTGCTTTTAACGTTCTGAATTTTTCAGCACTAAAAGTTTCGCCTTGTGTAGCAAGCTTACGAATAAACGCTTTACTGATATCAATAGACATTTTAGATAAGCCACCTGCGGTGTTATCTAATGATAAATCCTGATGCTTATGATCATACGTTGCGGCTATATCTACTTGGCATAAGCGGTTTGGAGAATAGTTACGATACATTTCAGACAACACGCCTATCTCTAATCCCCAGTCACTTGGAATGCGAATATCACTGAGCACATCTCGGCGGAATGAAAACTCGCCCGCTAGTGGGTATAAAAAACTGTCCATATATTCGAGATAGTCACAATGGCCAACGGTTTTCTTTAAGGCTTTTATCAGTGGCGTCACAAGTAATCGTGAAACTCGACCATTAATCTTTCCTCCGGCTACTCGGGCATAAAATCCTTTCGAAAATTCATAATTAAATAACGGATTAGCGACTGGGTAAAGTAGTCGATCGAGCAGCTCTTTTTCATAAGTTAAAATATCGCAGTCATGCAGCGCAATTGATTCCGCTTTACCAGACGCTAGAATATAGCCCATGCAATACCAAACATTACGACCTTTACCGAGTTCTTTTGGTGCTAGCCCCAATTTTTGCAATTTTTTATCAATTGCCTGTAGTCTTGGACCATCGTTCCACAATACTCTGTGATGCTGAGGTAATTGTCCAAAAAACGATAGGGCATGTTTATATTGGGCTAAATCGGCACGATCTAAGCCTATAACTATTTCAGATAAGTATTTTACGTCTTTTATTTTACCTATAATATCTGGTAAGGCTTTTCCTTCTAATTCAGAGAATAAAGAAGGAAGAATAAGTCCTAAAGAGCGCGTTTTTGAGAATTCTAATAACTCAGCTGCCATATTTTCTGGATCGCGCTGAGCTAGGTTATGTAACGTGGTTACGGTTCCATTTTGATAAAAGTCAGCCATGTTATTCCTTTGATTTAATTGCGAGTGAATTTGATTTAGCGGTTACGTTCTGCATTATTTTACTTTTTGGGGTATTGCATTTATTTGCTCAGCGAGCAGATGTTGTATCGATTCTGCCCAGCCTTCTGGGCCATATAGCTGTGTTTGGCTAGTTCGATACTTACGATACAATGTTGGGAAGTCATGCACTGGGGAGCGAATTTGCACGGCAATATCTGCAGCATCTAACATGGGGGTGTCATTTTCACCGTCACCTAAAGCCAGGGTGTATACTGAAAAATTGTTATAATGCTCTCGATATTGCTCGGTTAACCAAATCAGCGCTTGGCCTTTGTCACAGAAACCTCCCACATGAATAAATCTGCCGCCATGTACTACATTTGCACCTAATTCCACTAAATGTAAGATGAAGGATTTTTTAGTTCCATCGTCGCCTAACCACTGAATAGGCTCACCATACTGACGCTGTTTTGCTCGTGCAGCTTGCGCTAAATCTAGCCCGGTTATTTGGCTCAATTCTTCCACCGAGAACGATGAAAACCCACGGTAATACTGCTTAAAGTCGTGGCTATGTTCAGTAAGTAAATCTAACCAATGTTTGCTAGGTAAACAGAATGACTTTACCCAATAATCACCGACACTTTCAGTATCTTTAGGCTGGATATCGAAGGTGTTTTTGGGAATATATACCGCAGCGCCATTTTCGATAATAAAGGGGGTATCAAGTTTAAGTTCTGTTTTTATAACTTCAAGCTCGGCCAATGTTTTACTGGTATTTAATATTACCGGTATTTTTGCTTGCTGCAGCTGTAGCAATGTTGCATCAGCCGCAGTTGACTTATAACTATAATGGTCAAGCAGAGTTCCATCTAAGTCGCTGAATATAATTGGTTTTTTACTATTCATGCATCATCCGTCACTGGCATATCTGAAATGTTTCTAGCGTAATCTAAATAAAATATTGCATCAGCAGATTGAGAAATCGTATTGCAGGCTTGTACACTAAGCCTTTGAAAATATTGTGTGAAATTTAAAATACCAGCTGACTTCATTATTTTAGAGTTAGACAAGCCCTGATTTTTAGCCTTTAATTTTTCTTCTTGCTCTAAACGCCATTTGTAGACACAGTCAAATGAAGGCGCTTGCAGTGCTAGCCAAAAATCCATTGTTCTATATAGAGGTTGGTAGTGTTGTTGTAGTTGTTGGTTAACATAATTACGCCAGTCTCCGTTACTGTCGTGTTTAAGTTCTAGTTCATTTACCGGTGAACTGAGTTGTTCTGCTGTTTGCGGCTTTACACCCCAACACCAGCCTTCCAACAATATAATGTCTATCGGTTTTTCAATAACTTGCCATTGTTCCTGAGGATACGGTTCATCAGTAGCTTTATTAAATCTGGGGATAGTAAAGCCAACTTCTTGCGCCTTTAGTTTTACTAGCGTACTTTCTAGCATAGCTATGTCATGGGTGCCGGGAACGCCTCGTGTAGCGAGTAATGGGTGAATATCTCGTGCTAAAGCCTGACGCTTTTCGCCAGTATAATAAAAGTCGTCTAGCGACATTACCACGATATTCAAGTTATGGGTTTTTGTTAAATATTCTGCGATATAATCGGTGAGGGTTGACTTTCCGCTACCTTGACAGCCATTAATGCCGACAAAGTAGGCATGACTACTTTTGCTAAATTGGTTGAAAATTCGCTCTGCGAGAGGTTGGTAATAATCTTTCGCAGTTAGTCTAAATTTTTCAGGTAATTTATGTTGTTTAATAAAAGTAGAAAGCATAATTTTCACTGTGGCTCATTATTTATATCTTAATACTTTCAACTCTTATGCCAGTATATCTAGTTAATAACGTTTGCAGGTAATACGCTGTAAACTAAGATGTATTTTTTGATTTTTTGTTTTTTAAGGAAAGGGTGGTACTCGTTCAACTGCACCAATGAAGCTAGTTGCTCTATTTTGGTGCAACTAATTTTTTGTGGAAGAGTGAGCGCTGTTGGCTGATGTTTCGCCAGTAGTTTATAAAAACTACTTCAGTAATCGCATTGAAATTGCTTTTATTTAAATTTTGCATTCAAATAATAAAATCGATGATCTTACTTTTAATAAACTTGCTGCGATTATTTTCTAATGTATGTCGGTTTTGACATAAATATAAGGTTTCATTTACTGAGTTTTCTAATGCGTGCACCTTTAGTGCTTGAGGGTTACCAAAAGCATTTACCGCATTTAAAGGTAATACTGTAAAGCCAATACCTCGGCTAACGGGCTCTAAGATCAAGCTAATTTGATTAGAAAAACCCCGATGTTCGAGTTGACTAATATGTTCAAATTGAGGGAAGTTTTTACTCAGTAAAAGCTGAGCATGATGTTGACCATCAGGGTGGTTTATAAAACCAATTTTAGTCAGTTTTTCCCAACTTATACGACTAATATCATGTGACGTAACTAATACTAAAGGTTCATCAGTTACTTTTTGGCTAACAATATTCTCCGCTTTACTCAGCTCAGTAACCAAGCCAATATCAATTTTACGTTCAACTAAGTCCTGCGCTATATTTTTATTTGGTGCAAATTTATAGTCTATAGATAATGTAGCGTGTTGTTGCTGAATATCGAGCATGTAAGGGTATAACGTTAAGCCAATGCTGCCAGGTGAAGCAATACTTACTGTTCCTGTATATTGGTCATCATATTTTATTGCCTTTTCAAGCTCGGCTGAGCGTTGTAATAAATTTTGGCCTTGTTGGTTTAATTTAATGCCGGCATCGGTGAGAGAAAAAGACTTACCTTCACGAATTAATAAAGCTGTACCCAATTGCTGCTCTAATTTCTTTACTTGTTGGCTTACGCCAGATTGCGTCATATAAAGTAATTCAGCCGTTTTAGTGAAGTGACCCACTTCAACCAAGGTACAAAATGTTTTTAACCAAATAAGACTTATCATAACGAAATGTAATCATAATTATTATTAATGATAATTTTTAGTAATTTATATTGTTCTCTATACTTTGTCTATCAAATTAAAGAGGCAATTCGCATGAATAAAGTATATCCAAGAACCTTTTCACACATAGGTATTTCAGTACCGAGCGTAGAAAAGGCGGTTAAGTTTTACACTGAAGTTTTAGGTTGGTATTTAATTATGGAGCCTACCGAAGTTATTGAAGACGATAGTGCTATAGGTGTTATGTGCACTGATGTTTTTGGTGCCAATTGGGATAAATTTAAAATTGCGCATATGTCGACAGGTGATCGCATTGGTGTTGAGTTATTTGAGTTTAAAAATCAACAAAATCCAGAGAATAACTTTGAGTACTGGAAAACAGGTGTGTTTCACTTTTGTGTGCAAGATCCAAACCTTGAAGAGTTAGTAGAGAAAATTGTTGCCGCGGGCGGTAAAAAACGTATGGCAGAGCCTCGTTACTATTACCCAGGAGAGAAGCCTTATCGGATGATTTATATGGAAGACCCTTTTGGCAATATTCTTGAAATCTATAGTCACAGTTATGAGTTAACTTATTCACAGGGGGCTTATCAATAACTAGCCAAATAAAAGCTCACGATAAATGATTTAGGATGCTTACTTTAATGGTTAATCGCCTAAGTCATTTTTATCTAATACATATAAATAACAGCGTTCAGGTTAGTTAATAATAAGCTATGTGGTTTATATCATGACCTTCTCTATTAGAAAGCATCTACCTTCTATACTGAGTGCTACTACTCAACATTCGCTATATTAAGTCACCAGTATTGAACTTTATTGTTTATTGGGTCGTATATACTTAATAATTATGGTGTAGTTGTTATGCTATTGATTGAAATGAAAATAGTTTAAAGCTTAACCGCCATTTATCAAAATGAAGGTAAAATGGCTAACGCAGCAACTAATTTAAAGTGTCACACTTTTTTGCCATGTTTGAATAAGGCGGGCTTAAGATGCAACTCGCGATTAAACTACCTTTACTTGCGCTATGTAGGTGGACTATAGGGATACTATGCTAATGAAAAACAATAACGTTGCTTTGAGCGACTTACTACAGGTGTTTAATATAGTAACGACTCATGGAAATAAAATAGAAGGTAACTATGAATTTGAAGGTATTAAAGCTTGGCATGACTTTGACGGCTATACCTGCTTTTTAGGCTATAAAGATTTAACCTTAACGCTTTTGTTTCATGGTCGTTATACCTTTGACTTTACAGAACAAGAAACCATGGATTTGTTCTTGGCTAAGATAAATAAATTATTAGTGTCAGCAGCATGAACAGAGTTAACCCGAAAGTATTAATCAATAGTAAATGGTCTAAGCGGCATGTGGAAAAAAAAGAGAAGCACTTTGTTATTACAAAAGTAGAGTTTGACGAACAAAAAAATGTTGTTGAATGTTTAATTACCGCGGTTATTAATGGTAATGAATATGCTATTAATTGGCGTGATTTAAAAGATCCTAGATTTTGGCGCTTTGGTTGGCAGTAAACTTTCTATTTTAAGCACACTAACATATAATTTTTTACCTGAGCTGCAACTAAATACACCACATTACGAAGGCGATTATGTGCATGGCAACGACCAAGGCAGTAAGGTGCATTCGTAATTTTAAGTAGTCATAATTCTCTGGATCTGCTTGATCAAAATGATATTCACACAACAAGGATAAAAGATAGATTTTTGCTAAGGCTACAAGCGCAATATAGTTAGGCAAAAGTAAAGTTAGAAACGCAAATAAACTGAATATGTTACTTAAAATGTGCAGTTTAATGCTTTCTTTACTATTGAGCTTTCGCCATAAGGTTCCAGCAATAAAGCTTAATATAATGGCACTGTAAAATATAAATACTTTAACAGCAGATATGTTTAAAAGCTCTTCAATGTATGCACCAAAAGCGAATATCAGTATAAAGGGGGCCAAACCCAAATAGCCTAAGTAGTTTTTTATTCGCATTATGAGCTCTTATCAGTTTAAATTCATTTCCAAGTGTCTACATACGTAAAGCTCCAATACTTAGATCACAAAGAAGTAGACCAAACTAATCTTATTTTCATTTCAATACGTATAAATTAAAACAACAGTAAAAATGGTGAGCAAGGTTGTTATGAGTAAAAAGCCTATTTTGTTCAATTTAGTCGGATTCAACATAGCTTGGTTTGGACTAGTTTTTATCGGAAATTTATTTATACCTATAGCCAGTATGATATTTATTGCTCAGCTTTGGTTTTTTCGAGTGACTAAAAACGAAATGTTATTAATATTTTTGGTAGCGGCTGCAGGTATTGGGCTTGATCACGCTTTAGTCTATTCAGGAGTTTTTATTTTTCCTGGTAGCCATGGTATTCCGCTCTGGCTAACCACCCTCTGGTTTGTTTTCGCTGGGACTATTCGACATAGCTTGGCGTTTCTTGAAAACTCGAAGCTATTACAACTTTTTGTCGGGGCTATTTTTGCACCCTTAAGTTATATCGCAGGGGCCAAATTATCGGTGGTTTATTTCGTACCGTCATTAGGTGTTACTTATTTCTTACTTGCCAGTGTATGGGCACCGTTAATGTTAGTTATTTTTTCGTTAAGTCGTTGGCTGCTAACTTTAGAGGAGAAAAGCAATGTTGGTTAATGCTAAAGCATTTAAAGCAATGTTCGTGATTATTTTTTTATGGCCTTTACAAACTTTTGCTAATAAAAGTAATGATTTAGTAAATGGTGCAAAGAGTATTAATACTGAAATAAGTTGCGCTGCGCCAGATCAGCCATTCATTAATCCGAATAACCTATCAGCATACTTGGCAGAACAGCCTTTTATTTTATTAGGTAAAGCCAAGTTTTCAGTGTTGTTTTGGGATATATATGAAAGCGCCTTACTCACCACCGATGGTCAAAGACCGTTTGAAGATACCTGCCAGCAATCGTTATTCGAGATTGAATATTTGCGCGATATCAGTAAAAAGGACTTATTAGATAATACCGTATCGCAATGGCAACATTTATCATTTAAAGAAAGTGAGTATGCGGTATTTTTACCTTTATTAGAACGAATATGGTTAGACATAAATGCTGGTGATAGGCTATCAATGTTAACTCAAGAGAATAAAACGTTATTTTATTTAAATAGTAAATTCATTGGTGAAATTGACAGTGCAACGTTTGCTAAAACGTTTCTCAGTATTTGGATAGACGAAGGTACCAGTGAACCTAAGTTACGATTAAAACTACTAGGAGATAATGCGTGATTAAATACCTAAGTATGCCGATAATTATTGGCCTAATTTTCTTGCTATCAAGTTGTACAGCACAGTTATCAGACTACAAAGCAACATCGCCGAGCTTAGATATAAAACAATACTTTACCGGAAAATCGATAGCTTGGGGAATGGTGCAAGACTATAGCAATAAAGTTACGCGTCGTTTTTGTGTTGAGCTTGATGGTCAATGGCAAAATAATGAAGGTATATTAAAAGAAGTGTTTTATTTTGCTGATGGTGAAATTAGTTATCGGAATTGGCAGTTAACAAAGTTAGATCAAGGTTATTATCAAGGACGTGCTGAAGATGTGGTTGGTGTAGCTATGGGTCAACAAGTGGGGCTTGCTTTTCAGTGGCAGTATAACTTGAGCGTACCAGTAGATAACGATGTTATTGAACTTTCACTAGATGATTGGATGTACAAAATTGATGAACATCGTGTTTTTAATCGAACAAAAATGAAAAAATTTGGTGTAACCGTTGCAGAAATAACCTTGTTCTTTGATAAGCAACCACCGGTTAAGCGCTGTGAATTAAGTAATTAACGCTTTAAATAAGCTTTGTTATACATTATTTGATCTTTTCTAAATTTATTACGTATAACTAAATTATGTATAAAAAAATATACAAACAAATTTGTTCCCGCTGTGTAAATCCCTTGCCTCATTATGAGGCTTTTTTTTGATCGTTTTTTAGCTTCTCTACGTATAAAGAACATCTACTAACATAATTGAGTTACTTAACGCCGATGCCTACTATTAACTTACCTATTTTTCCGTTGCCGATATTTATATTGCCGCAAGGTATTACACGGCTGAGAATATTTGAAGCGCGTTATTTAAAAATGGTTTCGTTAGCAATGAAAAACCAAGGGTTTGTTATTTTAAGTAATGATAAAGATGATAAATCTAGTGCCCCGCATGTGGGGAGTTGGGTTGAGATAATAAATTTTGAACAGAGTTACGATGGTATTTTACTCATTGATGTTCATTGCAAGTGCCTTGTTGATATACAAAGTATTAGCCAAGATAACATTAAACTTCATCATGGCAATGTAAGCCCAGTAGCGCACTGGTCTGAAGTTAATTTAGATGAAACTACCAGTGAATTATCCACTTCACTTAGTAAACTTTTTAATGAAAACAATGAATTAAGTGACTTATATCAAAAGCAATGCTTCTCAAGCGGCGATTGGGTAGTTGCACGTTGGATTGAGCTTATTCCAATAGAGTTATCGGAAAAAATAATGTTCACCACTCAAGACTCGTACAGCCAAGCCAAACAACTTTTACAGCGCATAATTTTAGCCGATGAATTAATTTAAATACTAAAGTGATCTTATGATGTTCGCACTGCGTATTAATTGTCATAAGTAAAATATCGGGTAAGAACTATGCAGTTATCGCATTCAGAGTTGCCAAGTCATAAAGCAAATGCTACATCTAGTGATATGACTAATAAAATCGATCATCCCCAACTTTGTCAATGGCTTAAATTGATAGCTGACAATAGAGACAAGCAAGCATTTACTGAAGTGTTTAGCTTCTTCGCACCCAAAATTAAAGGTATTGCACAAGGTAAATTAAACAGTGAAGCGCTCGCCGCAGAAGTTGTGCAAGACACCATGACTAATGTCTGGAGAAAAGCGCACCTATTTGACGATAACAAAGGCGCGGCAACAACTTGGGTTTACACCATTATGCGTAATGTTACTTTTGATTTGTTACGTAAAATGAAAGCTAACAAAGAAGACACACTTAGTGATGATATATGGCCACTGGCTGAATCTGAACATACAGAAGACGACGTTTTTAGTGACCATATTCAAAGCCGTAACTTAAAAGGTATTATTGATACGCTGCCTGAAAATCAACAACAAGTGGTGAAAGGTTTTTACTTTTTGGAAATGTCGCAAGAGCAGCTTGCTGTTCATTTAAATTTACCACTAGGCACAATAAAATCTCGACTAAGGCTTGCGCTTGGTAAGCTGAAATTGAAATTAGGAGAAGATCATGATTAAACACCACCCTAAATTTTCCTTGTTAAAAAGTTTTGTGGATGGTGATTTGCCTGCTTCGCTTGCTGCAGGTATAGCAATACACGCTGACATGTGTCCAATCTGCCAACAAAAAATATCTCAGCTTACAGAACAAGTTGCTGAAGCTAGCTTTGAGCAAGACATGCTAATTAAAATGCCAGTATCAGAAAGTGCTCATACGCTTGAAGCTGCACAAATGAGCTTCGATGACATTATTAGTGAAATTACAGCTTCTGATGACATCGCGCCGGCAAAAGTTATAGCAAAAGAAAAATTAATAACTTTTAAAGGTATGCAGTACTCACTTCCTAATGCGCTACGTAATATGGAGTTAGGTAGAACTGCTCAAATTGGAAAATTATCTCGCGCTCGAATCAATTTAGGTGAAGGGGAGATTCATACCAATTTATTGCATATTGGCCCTGGTGGTTCAATCCCTGAGCACACTCACAAAGGCTTTGAGTTAACACTTTTGTTAGCGGGTACTTTTGCTGATGAACAAGGTGAGTATGTTGCGGGTGATTTTATCATGCTAGATAAACGTCATCAGCACCAACCCGCAACAGAACATGGTTGTCTTTGCTATACAGTAGCTAATGATGCACTACACTTTACCCAAGGGATTAATAAATTACTAAACCCTATTGGTGCGTTTATCTACTAGTAGAGATTGTTATGTATAAAGAATTTGGCAAAGAAGATGTTATTGTCGGCATCAGTGCATGTTTAATTGGTGAGAAAGTTAGATTCGATGCTAGCAACAAACCTTCTAATTTTTGTAATAAAGAATTGGGGCAGCATGTTACGTACAAAGCTTATTGCCCAGAAGTTGCTGTTGGTATGCCGATACCCCGACCGACTATTCGTCTGATCAAAGATGAACAAATGATAAAAGTATCTAGACCTGACGGAACAGGTGATGTTACGGCAGCAATTAAAGCCTACGGCAAAAAAATAGCCTCACTTTCACAAAATCTTAGTGGTTATGTGTTTTGTGCTAAAAGTCCAAGCTGCGGCATGGAGCGTGTAAAAGTATATTCACCAAGCGGAGACCCTTTACAAGCTCAAGGTGTTGGTGTGTTCTCTCGAGAAATTATGAAAGCCAACCCGTTATTGCCTTGTGAAGAAAATGGCCGTTTAAACGATCCTATTCTGAGAGAGAACTTTGTTGCTCGAGTTTATACTTATCGTCACTGGTTGTCGGTAGTTGAGTCTGGCATAAGTAAGCATAAACTTACGAGTTTTCATGCCCAATATAAATACACACTAATGAGTCATGATCTTGTTGCGTATAAGCAGCTAGGACGTTTATTGGCCAGTGCAGATATTGCGCTAGAAGATATGGCTGAGCAATATATAGCGGGGCTAATGACTGCTTTAAAACGGGTAGCAACACGTAAAAATCACGCGAATACACTTTCTCATATTCAAGGTTACTTCTCGAAATACTTAAATAAAGATCAACGCAAAGAACTATCACAACAAATTGATGCTTATCGTGAGGGATTAATGCCTTTAATGGTGCCTTTAACGCTGATAAATCATTATTTATTGGGTCATCCTAACGATTACTTAGCTCAACAAGCTTACCTAAACCCATATCCTGAGTCGTTAAAATTAAGATACGGCTATTAAACCCAATTAATTATTAAGGAATGTCCTTGTTACTTTGGTTTCGCAACGATATAAGAATTCACGATAATCCAGCCTTAGATTATTTCCTCCAGCAACATCAAAGCTCGGAAATGGCAAAGGCCATTTTTTTTGTCAGTGAAAAACAATGGCTAACTCATGATTGGTCAGCGATTAAAATTGATTTTATCAAGCGTCATGTTAATGCACTGGCAGAGCAGTTGTTATCATTAAATATTACCTTAGAAGTTGTACATTGTGATGATTTTTCAGCGCAAATTTCTTACTTAAAGCAATATTGCCAACAGCATAATATTGCTGAAGTTATTGCTAACCAAGAAATAGAATTTAATGAGCAACAGCGTGACGCCGCGTGTATTGCCCAAGGCGTTCCGTTACGCATGTTTGAAAGTGATGTCATTGTAAAAAAAGGACAAGTACTTAATAAAACTAATGAAATGTATAAGGTGTTTACACCCTATAAACGTGCATGGCTAAGTTATGTTAAACAACACGGTTTTTCCTATTTAGGTAAACCTAGCTCGGTACTTTCAGCAAGTCAGATTGAAGAAAAAAAACAAAATTTTGAAGCGCCATTAGATTGTGTTGGCACGTCAGATTCTTGGCCGTTAGCTGAACAAGTTGAGCAACAGGTGATTCCTGATTTTTATCAATATAAAGTCGCAAACTATGCTAATAAACGTGACTTTCCTGCGATAAAAGCAACCTCTGGTTTATCTCCTTATTTAGCCATAGGTGCCATTAGCCCTCGTTATTTGCTTATGCTTTTTCTGCAACGATTTCCCGATATTTTAGTGGCTTCAGACAGTGAAGAATTTACTTGGCTAAATGAATTAATTTGGCGAGAATTTTACCGAAATTTAATTTTCCACCGACAAGATTTATCTAAGCATGCCTGCTTCAATCCTAAGTATAGCGCAGTGAACTGGCCGAATAATAAAACCTTATTTGCTCAATGGTGCGAAGGTAAAACGGGTTACCCTTTGGTTGATGCGGCAATGAGACAGCTAAACCAAACCGGCTGGATGCATAATCGATTGCGCATGGTGGTGGCGAGTTTTCTAACAAAGCACTTATTAATTGATTGGCGCTGGGGAGAGAAATACTTTATGCAGCAGTTAATTGATGGTGACCTAGCTGCTAATAATGGCGGTTGGCAATGGGCGGCAAGTACCGGCTGTGATGCTCAACCTTATTTTCGAGTCTTTAACCCGATCAGACAAAGCGAAAGATTTGATCCAAAAGGTGAGTTTATACGTAAATTTATACCAGAGCTGGCGCAATTGCCTGATAAAGAAATACATTTTCCGCATAAACATATTGCAAAAGAAAGGTTATCAATTTATTGGCCAGCAATAGTTGAGCATAAGCAAGCAAGGTTAGCGGCACTTGATTTTTATCGGTAATAATCGTCATTTAAATAGGTATAACAGGTAACCTATTTTAGCCTTGTTTAGCGTCCAAAAACTATCTACTGAATTTAAGTAGATTCGTCGAAACTATGAAGAGTGTTTATGTCAAATAATAAAGCTATGCGTGTTAATGAGTTATCTGCTCATGGTCAAAGTTTAGCCTGGTTGGTTAAGTTTGTGGATATTTATCAACAATTATCAATCGACAACTTACAGTTACTCAACGAGGTTTATCATCGCGATATTATTTTTATAGATCCATTACATCAATTGTCGGGTATTGAACAATTTAATCATTATTTTAAACAACTCTATCAAAACCTTAATTATTGTAATTTTTATATTGAGCACGTATTGGTGGATGGAGAAGAAGCCACAATTTATTGGCAAATGAACTACCAACATCCACGTTTAAACTCAGGCAAGGTGGTAAGTGTTCAAGGCAGTTCTCATTTAAAAGGTGTTGAAGATAAAGTTATTTATCATCGAGATTACCTAGATTTAGGTGCGATGCTTTATGAACAGTTACCTTTATTTGGCCGCATTATTCGTTGGTTTAAAAAGAAGGCAGTATCGTAATGAGCAGACAAAAGACAGTGCTTATTACAGGCGCAACGTCAGGTATAGGTGAATCATTGTTGCAGCAATATTTAGCTCATGATTATCAAGTAATTGCCTGTGGTCGAAATGAGCAGAAGCTAAAACAATTATCAAACCTGCATCATAATATTATTCCACTGGCTTTTGATGTTACAAATACCGAGCAAATTTGTCAGGCAGCAAGTCAGCTTAGCGAGATAAAGCATATTGATATCTTAATGTTAAATGCTGGCGATTGTCGTTATATTGACGATGCCAAATCATTTGACGGTGCACTTTTTTCTAGCGTTATCGCCACCAACTTACAATGCTTAGGTCACCTGTTAGAGAATTTTTTGACTAAAATTCCTCAGGGTGGAAAAGTGGTTTTCATTAGCTCTAGTGCCACTATATTACCTTTTCCTCGAGCTGAAGCTTATGGTGCCTCGAAAGCGGGAGTTGACTATTTAGCGAATAGTTTACGATTAGATTTAAAAGCAGAAAATATAGCCGTTACTTTAGTGCACCCAGGGTTTATAAAGACACCATTAACAGATAAAAATGATTTTCCTATGCCATTTTTACTCACCAGTGAACAAGCCGCGAAAAGAATATACCAAGGAGTTGAAGTAGGTAAATCGTATTTGCAATTCCCTAAGCGCTTAACTTTAATTATGAAGTTAATTGCATTGCTGCCAACGTTTGTTTGGCAGGGTATGGCTTTAAAAAATAACAATAATGTAAAGGATAACAACTGATGAAACGTATTGCCGTTATTGGCTCAGGAGTTTCAGGTCTAACCGCCGCCTATTTGCTGTCGAAAAAGCATCAAGTAAGTGTTTTTGAGAAGTCTGCCAATATTGGTGGCCATACGGCAACTGTTGATGTTGAATTAGCCGGACAACACTATGCTATTGATACAGGCTTTATCGTTTTTAATAATAAAACCTATCCAAACTACTTAGCGCTTCTTAATGAAATAGGCATAGGTAAACAAGAAACCGAAATGAGCTTTTCAGTACATAACTCAGATTCGGGCATGGAATATAACGGCCATAACTTAAACACATTGTTTGCTCAGCGTCGCAATATATTTAACCCTAAATTTTGGTTGTTAGTAAAAGAAATTCTTAGGTTTAATAAGCTTTGTAAGCAAAGTTATCACGCTAAAAACTATGATGAGAGTTTAACTTTAGGAGATTTTTTACAAGAAAATGACTTTGGTTATTACTTTGCAGAACATTATATTTTACCTATGGGGGCGGCTATTTGGTCTAGCTCATTGATACAAATGCAAGAGTTTCAATTTCATTTTTTTGTTAAGTTTTTTCATAATCATGGATTATTAAATATAGCGGACCGCCCTCAGTGGTACGTTGTGCCTGGTGGGTCGAGAAGTTATTTAGCGCCGCTGTGTGAGCCATTTGCAGATAATATCCATCTAAATGCGGATATAAAAAAGATTACGAGAGAAAATAATGCAGTACAGATCTATTTTACCAATGGTGATGTGCAAACGTTTGATGAAGTTGTTATAGCCTGTCATTCAGATCAAGCACTGTCATTATTGGGTGATGCAACTGAGCAAGAGCAAAAAATTCTCGGCGCTATTCCATATAGTGAAAATTCAGTGGTTTTGCATACCGATATTAATTTATTGCCGAAAAGGAAAAAGGCTTGGGCAAGTTGGAATTATCAGTTAAATGGTAATAGAGCTAAGCCTGCTAGTGTGACTTACAATATGAATATTTTGCAAGGTTTAAGCTCAGATCATACTTTTTGTGTCACTTTGAATCAGCTAGAAGATATAGATCAAAGTAAAATTTTACGTGAATTTACTTATCATCATCCGGTTTTTTCTACAGAATCTATAAATGCTCAGCAAAAACGCTTGGAAATATGTGGGCACCAACATACTCATTTTGCTGGGGCATATTGGTATAGTGGTTTCCATGAAGATGGCGTTAGAAGCGGTGTAGATATTGCTCAACGCTTTGACTGTTTTTTGCAGCCTTTAGCTTCAAATCACGCTAATGACTGATCTTTCAACATTAAGTCACATTTATCGCGGACAAATTAGACATAGGCGCCATACCCCAAAGTCGCATAGTTTTAGTTATAAGCTTTATATGCTTGCGTTAGATGTTGACGAAATGCAGGCAAAGAAAGTGCCTGGTGGAATTTTGGGTTTTTCTTGGTTCAACTTATTGAGGTTTAAAGAAAGTGATTACCTTAGAGGTGAACCAAACACACTTAAACAACGTATAAAGAATAAGGTAGCGTCGTTATCGGGTTTTGAGGATATAAGTCGCATTAGTATGCTAGTTCAGGTTAGGTGTTTAGGTATTTATTTTAGTCCAGCCAATTTTTATTTTTGTTATGACGTTAGCAACAACTGTACACAAGTGTTGGTTGAAGTAAGTAATACGCCATGGAACGAAAGGCACTATTATTTAGTCCCCTTGATTAGTAGCGATAAAAATAAAGCGGCAATACCACACTCAACGAATAAGAACTTTCAGGTGTCGCCTTTTATGGATTTAAATATGTGCTATAAGTGGCGTATTAAGCCACCAACTGAGCATAGTTCAAACTTAATGGTGCATATTGAGAATCATTTATATGGTCAAGATAATACTGAAAAAATGTCTGATACCGAGTTAAAGCAAGACAGAAGAATATTTGATGTCACGATGAATTTAACTAAAGCTGCATTTAACCGCACAGCGCTATGGAAGCTTTGGCTAAATATTCCAGTAATGACCCTAAAAATTATTTTTGGTATCTATTGGCAAGCCATGAAAATATTTTTAAAACGTATACCTTTTATTGGTTATCAAAAAAGTAAATAAAAATTCTAAAACAGGAGTTTAGTGGTGGAACAAGTATCAGGTTTGAAAGTTAAAAAACCAGCAAGTTGGATAGAAAAACGTTGTCGTAGTTTAGTTTTCAACGTATTTGCAAAAATTCAATATGGTCAAATTGAACTCGTTGAGCATAACCAACGTTTACTTTTCCCAGAATTTGCTGAAAACAAATCTTTACTTGGTCGTATTAATATTCATGATAACAGTGTCTATAAAGACTTTGTTAAAGGTGGCTCTATCGGTGTAGCAGAAGCCTATATCGCAGGGAAATGGAGTAGCCCTAATTTAACCACGGTTATTCGTATATTTGCTCGTGCACAGCAAGAAGTAGACAAACTTGAAAAGCAAAAACCTTGGTTAACTAAGCTTAAATATGCGTTGTTGCATCGCGGGAACCGAAATAGTCAGTCAGGATCTAAGAAAAATATTTTGGCACATTATGATTTAGGTAATGAATTGTATACGCGCTTTCTTGACCCCGAAATGATGTATTCTTCGGCGATATACCCAAGCCAAGATGCCAGTTTAGCTGATGCGCAATTACATAAAATGTCGACCATTTGTCAGCGTTTAGAGTTAACGGCAAGTGATCATTTATTGGAAATAGGGTCAGGTTGGGGCGGCTTAGCCATTTACGCTGCACAACATTATGGTTGTAAAGTAACCACCACAACTATATCTGATGCACAATATGATTATGCTAAACAGCGTATTGAGCAACTAGGACTTAAAGACAAAATAACCTTACTAAAACAAGACTACAGAGATTTAACTGGTGAATTCGACAAACTCGTGTCGATTGAAATGATAGAAGCGGTTGGTTTTGAATATTTACCGAGTTTCTTTAAACAGTGCAATGAAAGATTAAAGCCGGGTGGAAAATTGTTGATCCAAGCCATTACTATTGCCGATCAACGCTTTGAACACTACAAACGTAATGTCGACTTTATACAGCGTTATATTTTCCCTGGCGGTTTTTTACCTTCGGTTACTGTTTTGACCGAAAATTTAACGCAATATACTGATTTAGTTACCGAATCGGTTAATGATATAGGTTTAGATTACGCAAAAACGCTTGCTCATTGGCGCGAAACATTTTTACAATCTTGGCCTGAATTAAAGCCATTTGGTTACGATGAAAAATTTAAGCGACTTTGGTTGTATTATTTTGCTTACTGCGAAGGGGCTTTTCTTGAACGCTCAACCAGCACAGTGCACTTAGTTGCAAGAAAATAACATCAAAAATATTGTCTTGCCCAGTATCAGTTATAAAGCGACTAAAGGCTGAACAAAGCAGAAAGCCTTTGTTCAGGTTTGCTGATAGTAAAGATATTAGAGCTGTTCATTAAGCAGTTTTATAAAATATTTTACACTGATCGGTCGACTAAACATATAACCTTGCACCGAGTTACAGGCATTATCGACTAAGAAGCTTAATTGTTCTTGTGTTTCTACTCCTTCTGCCGTGACACATAAATTTAAATTATGTGCCATGGCAATAACTGCCTTTACTATGGCTTTATCGTTATCGTCAGCAACAATTTCTTTAATAAAAGTTCGGTCGATTTTTAAGTAATCTAACGGTAATTTCTTTAAGTAAGAAAGTGAGCTGTAACCAGTACCAAAATCATCAACCGATACACTCATGCCCATTGCTCTTGCATTGCTTAACAATGTTTCTACAACTGAGTAATCATCAACTAATACATCTTCAGTTACCTCTAACTCTAATAAATAAGGGTTAACTTGATTGTTTTGAATACAGTCTTTTAAATAGGTAAATAAATTGCTATCGGCGACTTGAGAAGGAGATAGGTTCATTGATATTTTAATATCAAAGCCGAGTTTGCTTAACTGTTTTGAGATTTGGCAGGTACGATTAATTACCCATTCACCTATGGTAATTATTAAGCCGCTTCTTTCGGCTACTGGAATAAAATCATCAGGGCTTACCAAGCCTTTTTCAGGGTGATTCCAACGAATCAAGGCTTCAGCTTTATTGATACAATTTGTTTTTATATCAATAATAGGTTGTAAATAGAGTTCAAACTCGTTATTTGTTATGGCTTGCCTGAGCTCTTGCTCAACTATAATAAGATGCTGTGAAGCGTCTTTCATTGATTGTGAGTAAAACTGCACAGTATTCTTTTTATTTTTCTTTCCATTATAGGCACTCAAATCAACAAACTTCATCAATTCATCAACATTTTGAGCGTCGTTAGGGTAATTGGCTACTCCAACGCTGATACTAATATGAAAACTGTTCGATTTTTTTGTGTGAAACGGTTTGTTTATACTTTCAATAATTCGCTGAATAGCCAATTCGCAACTAGTTTGGTTGTCAATGTTTGCAAGAATAATTGCAAATTCGTCACCGCCAACTCGGGCCACATAGTCTGTAGACTTAACTGCTGCGCTAATGCGTTTACTCAGCTCAACCAGTAATTTGTCGCCTTCTTCATGGCCATAAAATTCGTTGTGGCGCCTAAATTCGTTAATATCGATATAGAGTAAATAAAATGCTTGGGCACTAATAATATGTTTTTCTAGTGTTTGTAAAAAAGCATAACGATTTGGTAACTCTGTTAGCATATCTTGCATAGCAAGCTTTTCGTTACGCTGAACCAAGTGTTTAACTGTACTGATGTCGTTGGCAAATATTATCCAATTCTCAACTTCATGCAGCTTATTTAATACAGGATAAAAAGCTACTTTTAGCCATTTAAGTGTCGATGGTGGCGAAATCCAACATAATTCGCCATCCCAACTTGAGTGAGTCGCTATTATTCGTTCGTACTCAGGTAATTGGTTCTGCATTAAGTTAAGAATAATATTGATGGGACGCTTAGGCTCTGAGCCGTGAAACGTTTGTTCTTCAAAAAGACTAAGGGCTGCCGTGTTTTCTATATTTGTATTAAAATCGCTACTGGCAATAAATACCGCGAATTCAGCATTTTCTATGACTTTAGCCAGAGTTGTTAAAATATGACTTTGTTCTGAGGGTTGGTTTAAAATTGAGAGTAATCGAGTGTGTAAATACTCGTTTTTCAAGAAAAGCCGATCATAGGATAATAAAACTTCACGTGCTACCTGTTTAGTTTTTTGTTGTACTTTAAAGTCTTCACGTTGGTTTGTTATAACCAGAATATTATGCTGTTGTTGTTTTATTGCGATAGCCTCTAAATGTAATTCTGTATTATTTAATGTTGTTTCAGTCCACAAACCTGAACGTAACCTGCCGTTTTCATTTTCTTTCCACAACAATTTGGCGTCGTAGAGAAAATCGAATAAAAAAGGTGTTTCTTCATTGATGGTAAATACTTGCTGATTGCCCGCTTGTGGAAATAAATCATTCGCCCAGTCTCCTTCGCCTTCTACCCACCTAACGGTTCCGGTTGTAGGATCAATAACTTCTAAAATGATTTGTTCAAGGGCGTTTATTACTTTATTTAATAGCGAGGTCATATTTACTCATCCCTTTAATAACAACTTAGCCAAGGCTAAAAACATGGCTTCTACATTTTCCCCTGTTTTAGCGCTGGTAGAAAAATGTAGATCAAACAAGTCTTTGTAAACCTTATTTTCATGGTTTTCAATATTCCAAGTAGCAGGTAAGTCGTTCTTATTAACGGTTAATACAGCAGGGCAGTTACTCACTTGTCGAGCGAGTGTATGTATATCTAAACCTTCATGAAATGAAGATGTGCGGGTTTGATCAACAACGATAATGTAAGCAGCTGCGCCACGTAAGTACCTTTCTTGAAAAACGTTATAAGTGTCATTACCTTCCATATCCCAGAGCATGAACTGAATTTGTTTATTTTCGAAGGTGATGGTTTTTTTGTCTATTTTTACCCCTATGGTGGTGAGGTATTTTTCACTAAAAATACCTTCAACAAATTGTTTGACCAAACTTGTTTTGCCAACACTGGATGCCCCTAAAAGGCATATTTTCTTTTGAATCAAAGCGTCATCTCCATATTCGACAGCTAGGTGGTTTTATTAAGCTTTTAATTCTTGCTTTGTATAACTCTACATGTTCGTAGTATGAGTAAAATACTACGCTTATTTTTGCTAGTGTCACCTTATTATTTAGGCTGTTAATTGTTATTGGTAAGAATAACATTAAACATCACGGTTCTTGCTGAGTTAGTGATATCGTTAATATCAATTTGTCCCAAGCCTAAGACAAACATTTTTGTTTTATCAATACCGAACTGCTGTAGTACATCAGCAGCGTTATTTGCTCTTTGTAGGCTAATGGTTAAGTTAGTCGACTTATTGCCGGTATTATCACTGCTGCCTAAAACGAGTAAGCCAAACTTTAAGTTAAGTGTTTGTGCCAGCGGCTCTAATTGTTGAATGTATTGATAAAGTCGCTTTAAGGTAAGTTGCATCTCAGGGGTAATGGTTTCAACAGCAACAGGGAAATTCAATTGTAGCGCTGCAATTCGGCCAATAATCTCATTAGCTAACTGTTGTTTTACTTGTTGAGTATCGGCATTAGGTTGGGATGTTGCTAACTGTAATTGTGCCTTATTTAAATTATTACCGACTGTAAAGCCTGCAAGCCCTAAGGTGTTTAGGAGTTGTTCGGTTTTTGTTAGGTTTAAAGTACCAGAAAGAACGAGGAGATTATTTTGCCAAGTAAAATTAACGCCAGGATATGTATTATTAATACGTTCTATACGTTGGTGTAATATCGGGATGTCTAAAGAGTAATATTTACGCTCTATTATTGTGAAGTGTGCCACATTTAATACATTGCTGTTAAGCCAATCAGTTAATTCAATAGCGTCAGGATCGCGTAATACATCAAGCGTTATTGCCTTGAGGTTATCTATTTCAAGCTGCTTAATAATGACCCCAGGTTGAGAGTCTAACTGCATTATTTTGTCATGTAATTGCGACGTTTTTAACCAATTAACGCCTTTGTACCCGCTATATAACAATATTAAAAGAACAATGGCCCAAGCAAACCAAGGTGTTTTTTGCTTGCTAGTCAGAGCTTCTTTTTGTTCTGATAATAAACAGTCGCGAAGCAGGCCGTCAGTTTTGCCAAATTGTTGGTTATCGCCATTAAAGTTATTGAGATCTTCTAGGTATAAACTATGGATGTTTTCAACGGTTAATTGGAGTTGATCGCTTATGCTTTGTGGGGGATTTCCTGTTACTGCTGCCACAACAAGGGCACTTGGACCGGGTTTTATTAATAAATTAAAGTTTTCTGTACTAACTGATTGTAATTGTTCTTTGAGCTGATCATCACTCGTTAAAAATGAATCACCAACAAAATCGTTAATCGCTGTTAACATTGCCGAGACAATGTCTGCATCACTCTTGTTTTCGCTACCTAATGCGACAGTGTTTAACAAAAGACCGGTTTCTCGGTGAATAAGAAAAACATGCTCCACACGATAGACAAAAGTTTGTGAGGCGGCATATTGTGCGTAACTAACGCCAGTTTGTCGGGCTTTAAAACGCCACGTTAGGCCTTTAATTGTGAAACTGTTTTCTATTAATTGATTGGTTTTTTCCATAAAGTCGCTGAGAAAAGCCGCGACTGATTTTCTCACTAAACTACCAACAATGGGATATAAAGAAGTGACCATTTGTTCGCGGTTATGGGCGACAGATGTTTGAACTGAATCTTCTACAAAGGGTTGTAGTACTTTATCTACTGAATTATCTTTTTGCTGCCTATCGTGCAGCGCTTCAGTGATAACTTCAGCTACTATTTTACGGGCATCTTTTCTTAAACTGTCTGTAATTCTACTGTTATCTTTACCCAGTAATAATGTACGGACTTGTTCTAATTGTTGCGCTGATTCAGCTTCTTTTGCTGCATCGGATGGCATTATAATTCATCATCTTCTAAATTAGTCGCCATAGTTGCTAGCAATTTAGCGAGTGTTTTTCTGTCGGTTTTTGATGAACTAAGCTCTTTTGATACGCTTTCAAGGTGTGTTTTTAATTGATCAAGTTGTTCGTTAAAGTTATGAGAGAGTGTTTGGCTACCACTATCTAGTGCTTGTTCCATAGCTTTAAAGTCTTGTTGCGTAGCTGTAGCAAACATTTCATGTTCTGACGCTAAACTGGCAAGATCTTTCTGTATGACTAATTCGTTTTCATCATGTGTTTTGTCTAGGTGCTGTATTCTTTGTTCAACATCGGCAAACTGTTGAGTGAAATTTTCTTGCATTTTATCAAGCCGATTTGTAATGCTAATGTTCTGCGTATTTAATGCTTGTTCTAAATCACTGCGCGTTAATGCAATTTGCTTTTTTAATTGTTGTTCGGCAACGCCAAATACAATTTGTCTGAGTTGATCTAGTTCATTAACGGGAGATTCATCTTGAGGCTCTGATTTCTTGGCGGTTTTATTGTTAGACATCTACTACATTCCATTATTATTAGACAATTGTGATAAATTTAGTGTAACGCAAAATTTGAAAACATCCTGTTTTTCACGCATTTAGTCATCAAAAATACACCTATTTAACATTATTATACTTGTTTATGATTGTCTATAATTTGTAAGCGATGTGCGGTTTATTATTCATAAGATAGATTTAAGTCAAAAAAGCATTTTAAAATATGACTTTAGTGATTTGGATGATGAAATACAGCACAGGAGGGCGATCAATTAAATGCATAATGAGTATTGCGCCTTTAATTAGTAAAATTATTTCATGCAAAGAGCTCAACTCCGTAGTGCTTAAACAAGCAATGAGCAGGTTTTTTAGTTAATTCGAATGCAAAAATTGAAGGGTTAATTGAATTTGACTACATATTATCCATGGCACAAAGCCGCTTAAACGTATGGAAGCGTAAAGTTTGGAACTTAATCTGCTATAGCAGACTCTATTGTATTACTTGATCAAAAAATTTTACAGTGGAGTTATTTATGCAAGATGATAATCAACTTATTTTTACCTACCCAATCGTAAACCACTTAATAACTGCTGCAGTATTTATGTTACTAGCCGCTATTGTACTCGTGGCTTAGTTTTTTCGACCGAATTCATTATGGTGTTTTAACGTCACATTTCTGCAATAAAGCTTTCATCGTTCGTTCATTTTTCTTTTACCTTACTGTCATTTTTAGTGCTTAGCATGCTGGTGATGTTAGTGCATGTGCATTAGCAAAACCTATTTCACTAAAAACAACACTAAAGGAAGCATTATGAACTCGACCTGGGTTTCACTTTCAGCTTTGTCATCTTTTTTACTCTCTAGCGTTGCCGTCGCTGGCGTTTTACCTAATGTGCAAAAAGACAGCCAATGGTTTGTTGATGGCCAACAAACAGTACTGGCTAAAACGAAATTAACAACACGCAATAAAGCAAAAAATGTCATTTTATTTGTCGGTGATGGTATGGGACTTTCTACCTTAACCGCAGCACGTATTTTAGATGGACAAAATAAAGGTCAGTCGGGTGAAGAGGGCTATTTGAGCTTCGAAGAGTTTCCTTATTCAGCGCAAGTAAAAACCTATAATGTAGATGCACAAACGCCTGATTCCGCTGGCACCATGACGGCAATGATGTCGGGTGTTAAAACCGATGTTGGCGTAATTGGCGTTGATGAAGATATTGAGCGTGGTGATTGCTCAACTGTTAGTGGAAATGAATTAGTTACCTCATTAGAAGTGGCCGAGATTAAAGGCTTGTCGACGGGGATTATTTCAACGGCTCGTATTACTCATGCAACACCGGCAGCCAGTTATGCAAAGTCAGCTGATCGTAATTGGGAAGATGTATCTGATATGCCAGAAGCTGCTGTAACTGCAGGCTGTATCGATATTGCCAGCCAGCTTATTGATTTTGAAAAAAACCTTGAACAACGTTTTCCAGGCGTTGATGTTGACGGAATTGAAGTGGCATTTGGTGGCGGTCGTCGTCACTTTTTACCTAAAGATGCCAGCTTTAACAGCGCCGATGCTGTCAGTGCTATCGAAGGTGATCGTACTGATGGCGTTGATTTAACCGCTAAGTGGCAAGAGCAGTATCAAAATGGTCAATATGTTATTGACCAAGCCGGTTTTGATGCTATCGATGCTAGCAGCACAGAACGTGTATTGGGTTTATTTAATGAATCGCATATGCAATATGAAGCTGACCGCAGCAATGATATTGCCGGTGAGCCTTCGCTAACACAACTTACTAGCAAAGCTATTGATATTTTAGATAATAATGACAAAGGTTATTTCCTTGTTGTCGAGTCTGGACGCATTGATCATGGTCATCATGCTGGCTCTGCCTATAACGCTTTAACCGATACCATCGAATTCTCTAACGCCGTACAAGCTGCTATCGATAACACTAACCCAGAAGAAACTTTAATTTTAGTAACGGCTGATCATAGTCATGTCTTTACGATTGCTGGTTACCCGAAACGTGGTAATCCTATATTAGGCAAAGTGGTTAATGTGGGGGCAACTGAACCTGCGTTAGCCGATGATGGCATGCCATACACCACTGTTGGTTATACCAATGGTAAAGGTTTTAGAAACTTAGTGAACGAAACTAATGCTGATTTAAGCTATAACGATGATGCTTTAGCTGGTCGCCAAAATTTAACCACGGTTGATACGACAACAACCGGTTTTCATCAAGAGACCACTGTACCTATGAGTTCAGAAACCCATGCAGGCGAAGATATTAGTCTACATGCCTCTGGACCAGGTGCGCATTTGGCACAAGGTGTTATCGAGCAAAGTGTTGTGTTTCATATCATCAATCAATCTCTTGGCTTAATTGCTAAATAACCTGCTAATCGAAAGGAATTAACATGAAAACAGTAAAACTTTTATCTTTAGCCGTGTTGGCGGCATTAGCCGGCTGTGGTGGTGACGATGGCAAGAATGGCACCGATGGTGTTGACGGCAACAGCGGAAGCAATAGCTTGATCAGCCAAACATTATTAAATGTTGGCGATGCACAATGTCTTAATGGCGGTGTACAAATTGATTCAGGCTTAGATGATGATGGCTCTGGTGTATTAGATGCTAGCGAAATTGATGCAACTGAATATGTTTGCTCGCCAACCTTAACACAAGCACAAGGTTCAGCATTAGCGGCTACAACAAATAACCTCTGGTTTGAACAAGGGCAAAGCGTTTTAACACAAGCTGAGCTTAATACTCAATCTTTAGTGAATGCTAAAGGTAAAGCGAAAAACGTTATTTTGTTTGTGGGTGACGGTATGGGTATTTCTACGGTAACTGCAACGCGTATTTTAGCGGGACAAAAGTTAGGTAAAATGGGCGAAGAACATCAACTGAGTTTCGATAAACTACCTTATTCTGGTTTTGTTAAAACCTACAATGTAGATGCACAAACACCAGACTCCGCCGGTACAATGACCGCGATGATGTCAGGTGTGAAAACCGATGTTGGTGTGATTGGTGTCAGCGAAGCTATTAGCCGAGGTGATTGCTCTACTGTATCAGGCAATGAGTTAGTCACCGCCTTAGAATTAGCCGAAATAGCGGGTAAATCAACAGGTATTATTTCTACTGCCCGTATTACCCATGCTACACCGGCGGCAACTTATGCAAAATCAGCCGACCGAAACTGGGAAGATGTTTCTGATATGCCAGCTGCTGCTGTTACCGCAGGTTGCGTTGATATTGCTGCACAGTTAATCAGTTTTGAAAGTGATATGGAAAGTAAGTTTGCTGGCGCTGATGTTGATGGTCTCGACGTGGTATTAGGTGGTGGAAGACGACACTTTTTACCAAAAGACGCGGCTTTTAATAGTGCTGATGCAGTCAGTGCCATTGAAGGTGATAGAACCGATGGTCGTGATTTAACCGCAGAATGGAAAGCACAGTATCCAGGCGGTAGCTATGTGATGGACCAAGCAGGTTTTGACGCTGTTGATGCTAACACGACATCGCATTTGTTTGGTTTGTTCAATGAATCGCATATGCAATATGAAGCTGATCGCGAGAATGACATTGCCGGTGAGCCTTCTTTAAAGCAGATGACCAGTAAAGCAATTGATGTACTTGATAACAACCAAGACGGTTTTTTCCTAATGGTTGAAGCGGGCAGAATTGATCACGGTCATCATGCTGGTAGTGCTCATGGCGCGTTAACTGACGCAATGGCTTTTGCTGATGCGGTACAAGCGGCTGTTGATGCCACTGACCCTGAGGAAACCTTGATTATTGTTACTGCAGATCATAGCCATGTATTTACCATGGCTGGCTACCCTAAACGTGGTAATCCTATTTTAGGCAAAGTGGTGAGTGTCGGTAGTACCGAGCCAAGTCTAGCAAGCGATGGTATGCCTTATACCACGTTAGGTTATACCAACGGTAAAGGTTTTAGAGACTTAGGCACAGAAACCAATGCTGATGCTAGCTATAACGGTGATGCAGTTACAGGCCGTGTTGATTTAAGTACTGTTGATACCACTTCTGCGGGTTTCCATCAAGAAGCCTTAGTACCTATGGGCTCTGAAACGCATGCAGGTGAAGATGTTGGTATTTATGCATCAGGGCCTGGTGCGAATTTAATTACTGGCACGAATGAACAAAGTGTAATATTTCATGCCATGGATTATGCCGCTGATTTGGTTGCAAAAGCTGAGCAAGCACTAAACTAGTTAGCGTTGATTTAGTTTATCTAACCTGAACTCTGGATAATGAGTGCTTGATACTCAAGTGAATTAAAAGCTTAGGTGACAAAATAAATACTATAGCAAGGTGAACATCACGAGTAGACACAATCAATGCTTCATTTTATGCCATTTCCAAGGCAAAACGTTTATGAATAGCGCGCTATTTATCGACGTTTTAACGCAGAAAATGGGTTAAAAGGGAGGATTGAGCAAGTGCTGCTTATCCAGAGTTCAGGTTATCTAGAGAAGTTGTCATTATAAAAATGGCAACTTCCTTTTTCGCTAGTCTGGATTCACTATATTTATCAATCATGCTGGCTAGTCATCGTTTTATAACTACACAACAACATGCTTTAATAGGTTTTATTATGAAAATTATTGCCGCCTTATTATTCACCTTATCATTAACGGTTAGTGCCAATGAGTGCGAAATTTCTACTGATGTGATCAGTGCTTATTATCAACTTGATACGCAAACTAGCCACCAAGCATTGGAACATCGGTCAGTTAAACAACTATTCGAATTACACCGTAATAAAAATCAAGTTTTACAGCGCAATGTTGATAAAGGCGTGAATGACATTTGGTCATTACATGCTAATCGTTTATCGCTCAGCAGAGCGTTTGACAAGTATCAGCATATTATTGACTATCAACCGAATGAGTTAAGGTATCAGCCACAGTGGCAAGACGTTTATCAGTTGGTTGCCATACCCGCATTTAATCAGATGCAATTGGTCGAGCAAAAAGGCTCGGGTTGTTTACTGGAAGAGCACTATGTTTTGAAAGGCAAGGCTTTGAAAGGTAATGCATTGAAAGGTAATGCATTGAAAGGTAATGCATTGAAAGGTCAGCATCAGGGGTATCAATTGGTCTGGTTACCAAATTTACGTTTGGTAAAATCACTTACATTGCAAAGTGGGCAGTTAACACAGCAATGGCAGCTAACAAAATATCAACAAAAAAATGAAAAAATGTCAGCGTTATTTAAGCAATATGAAACTTATCAAACAACTGATTATGCAGATGTTGGAGACAACGAAGGTATACCATTTTTAGCTAAGATGATTAACCAAGGTTTTGCGATGCCGACATCTGAACCTAGATATAATGCTGTGATGACGCATAGCGGCCATCACCACTAAGTATCTATTTAGTTGGCACCTAGCGGCAGCTACTAATTGCCGCTATATAAATGCTTTTTAGTAATTGCACTTTCAGCCAAGGTTTTGTTGCCCGGTAACTCTAATGTGCCGTGCAGCAAATAAATAACTTTTTCACCCTGTTCGGCTAAATCGAGGGCATGTTGAACATTAATTAAAATATGTGACGCTATTTCTTGTGGAAACTTGCTAGCGTCGCGTCTAATGTATTCAATAATATCGGTATTAACTTCTTGGTCGTAAAATACCGCATCAGCAAATTGCATTTCTCGGTGTGCGTTAAGGGTCAAATTATCAGGATTGCCATCACCGGTGTGGATAAACACTATTTCCCCTTCCGGTGCTGGCGTTTGTGTTTGTAAACTGGCGATAAGTTGTTGCTCAGCTTGTGTGGTTTTTCCTGCTAAAATATTTTGACCAATACTGCCACGTAATGTGCGTTCCCAAAAAGTACGGCGGTCACGTATACTTTTTACTCGTGCTTTTACATGATCTCTGAATTTAAAGGAGAAATCTGCTAACTTGCCATAACCATAAGGTAAGGTTTTTTCGATTTGTTCGCGAAGCATTCGTAATAAAATAGGCGCACTGCCTGAGCTCGACATCGCAATGATCATGGGCGCGCGGTCAATAATCGCTGGCGTAATATAGTTACAAAGCTCTGGTTGGTCGACAACATTAGTTAGTAACTTTAACTTTGTGCTTTCTGCTGCTACTGCGCTATTAACTTCGCTACTATCTGTTGCGGCAATAACAATATTACAACTGCCAAGGTGACCAGACTGATAATTATGCTTGAGCCAAGTTAATTGATGTACATTAACCAAACGCTCAACACTACTATTAAGTGTTTCAGACATAATGGTGATATTAGTTGTCGACTTTAATAACAAGTCTATTTTACGGGCAGCAACTTCACCACCACCTATTATCATGGCGTTAATATGTTTGGCGTCTAGATATATAGGGAAATACTTCATTGTTTTTGACACTCTACCTTTATAGTTAACGATTAATCTTAGCTACACCGCGGTGACTAAAATTATTTTACTAAAAGGATAATAGTGTTTTACTGATAGCTAAGCCATTACTATCACCATAAATATAGTAACCTGGAGTAAAGTCTAACCCAGCAAAACTAATATTGAGGTTGATTTCACCTATACCTAACTTCTCGGTCTTTATTGGGCAGCAGCCGAGTGCTTTAACGCCAAGTGCTAAAGTGGCTATAGTGCCGGCGTCTCGAATACAGCCATTAATAACAATAGCTTGCCAGCCATTTTCTACAGCTTGCTCTGCTAACATATCACCGAGTAAAGCATTAGTGATGCTCGCTTTGCCATCAACAACCATGACTTTATTAGTGCCATCTGTGGCAACTAGCTCTTTAACCTTCGAGTTATCGTTATAACAACTAACGGTTACTATTTCGCCAAAAAATATGTTCTTGCCACCATAATCATTAAAAATAGGTGCTGCTAGGCTAAGTTCATTGGCATGCTCATCGAATAAATCAGGGAGTAGATCTAACATAGGTATCCTTAAAGTTTAGCTGGAGGCAAATTTTGTTGATGTTAACTTTATGACCATTACTTTAGCAGAACAGAGATTATTGATCTGTTACTCGCGACTATATTCAGTATCAAGCAAAGTTATTTTCCCACTTATATAGAGGTTACAAATAATAGGCATAAATAAAGGTAGTATATAGCGTCAGTTTTATTACTTAGCGCATCGCCTACAGCGTTGAGCTACTTCATATATTAGCTGGAATTAATAAAAAGATAACCGTAGCTTTTTTGTTAGGTTATAGTTTTTTGTCAGGTTATAGAGTGATAAACTAGCAAAAAATATTGAATGAGAATAAAAATGCCTTGGATCCAGCTTAGATTAAGTGCTGATGAAGACACTGCCGAAAAATATAGTGACTGGCTTAGTGCATGTGGTGCACAAGCGGTTACTTTTATCGATGCTAAAGATACACCTATATATGAACCTTTACCTGGTGACGATGTTATCTATTGGAATAATACGGTAGTGATGGGCTTATATGATGCCAGCCATGATATGGATAAAGTGCTTAACTATTTAAAAAGCATTCATCCAGATAAAGCTAATATGGCATATAAACTTGAGCAACTAGAAGATAAAGACTGGGAACGTGAATGGATGGATAACTTTCATCCAATGAAGTTTGGTGAGCGTTTATGGATTTGTCCTAGTTGGCGCGAAGTCCCCGAGCCAAATGCTGTAAATGTTATGCTCGATCCCGGCTTAGCTTTTGGTACCGGTACACACCCAACTACGGCATTATGTTTAACTTGGCTTGATGGTTTAGACCTTAAAGGTAAAACCGTAGTCGACTTTGGTTGTGGCTCAGGTATTTTATCATTGGCAGCACTTAAGCTAGGTGCAAAAAAAGTTATCGGTATTGATATCGATCCACAAGCACTGCAAGCAAGTTTAGAAAACGCAAAACGTAACCAATGTGAAGACCGTTTAGAATTATTTCTGCCTAAAGAGCAACCTCAATTTAAAGCCGATGTTGTAGTGGCTAATATATTAGCTGGACCATTACGCGAGCTTGCACCAGTAATAATAGAGTATGTTGCAAGTAAAGGCGTGCTAGCTTTGTCAGGTGTTTTAGAAGAGCAGGCTGAACAATTACAAAGCATTTATGGTGAGTTTTGTCAGATGGATTCGATAAAAGTTCAAGAAGAGTGGGTGCGTTTGTCAGGAGTTCGTAAATAGTTTTCAATAAATGTCTTAAAAAATGAGCAGCTTTTGTTATCAAATTGTACGAAATCTGCTCGCATCAACACTTTATAAAATGTCAATATAAAAAACGTGAAAAAAAGCGCTTTTTGTTCAATTTATATCCTTTTCAATCTTAAAAAAAACGCGTAAACTTAGCGCCCTTTTGACTGGTAGCTCAAAAAAACAACAGCGTGAAGATAGGTCCATACACTTTAGCAAGCAATACTATGCTTGCACCCATGGCGGGAATTACAGATCAACCATTTAGACAATTATGTTGTCAGATGGGGGCAGGGCTAGCAGTATCAGAAATGATGTCGTCTAATCCAAAAGTGTGGAATACCGGTAAATCTCAACGTCGTATGTTACATAGCGAAGAAGCAGGTATACGTTCGGTGCAAATTGCCGGTTCAGACCCTGAAGAATTAGCTTTTGCTGCTAGGTTCAATGCTGAGAATGGCGCCCAAATTATTGATATCAATATGGGGTGTCCAGCAAAAAAAGTAAATAAAAAATTAGCAGGTTCAGCGTTATTGAAAGAACCCGCGTTAGTCGAGCAAATTGTTAAAGCTGTGGTTAATGCGGTAGATATTCCTGTAACGTTGAAAATTCGAACTGGCTGGTGTGAAAACACTCGCAACGGTATTGAAATAGCCAATATTGCTGAACATAACGGAATACAATCACTTGCTGTACATGGCCGTACTCGTAATGACTTTTATAAAGGCAATGCCGAGTACGAGACTATTAAAGCAATTAAACAAAGTGTGAATATTCCTGTTGTTGCTAACGGCGATATTACTTGTGCGGAAAAAGCGGAACAAGTGCTGAATTACACTGGGGCTGATGCAATTATGATTGGTCGTGGTGCCCAAGGGAGACCTTGGATTTTTCGAGAAATTAACCATTTTTTGAAAACTGGCAGACATTTGTCTGCTCCTTCAACGGATGAAGTACGCTCTATTTTAATTGAGCACGTAATGGAATTACACAAATTTTACGGTGAATTTATGGGTGTACGTTTTGCCCGTAAACATGTTTCTTGGTACATGCAAACGCATGAACAAGGAAAATCGTTTCGTTCTATTTTTAATGCACTTGAGTCAGTTTCACAACAACTTGACGCATTAACTATGTATTTTGATAATTTAACTTTAGAAAGAGTCTGAACTTTATGTTTGAACAAAATATTTCCTCTCCATTTATTACCGGTGATCTACAAACTCAGACAAAGGCATCGCCTTTACGCACACAAGCGAAAGTAGCTATTAAAAACTACTTGTCACAGTTAAACGGTAATGACGTTGATGATATGTACGACCTTGTACTTTCAGAAATTGAAGCGCCAATGCTTGAAGAAGTAATGCAATACACGCGTGGTAATCAAACCCGCGCCGCTAACTTACTAGGCATCAACCGCGGTACTTTACGTAAGAAGTTAAAAAAATACGGCATGAACTAAAAAGTACGACAGGTTAGCCTGTCAATTAAAAGCACCCTCGGGTGCTTTTTTGTTTTTAGGGATGCAAAAGTTATCCAAATAGTCAACTTTAGCGCCCCAGTAAAAGTAAAAGTAAAAGTAAAAGTAAAAGTAAAAGTAACCAGCATAACAATGATAATAGGTGCGGGTATTAATTAGCCCAGCGATACCAACACCTGTTATAGGTCAGACAACCATTTTATTTTAATTTATAGGTAATTAGAAAAACCATGGATACACCACGCCCAATCAAACGTGCACTATTAAGTGTTTCAGACAAAACCGGTATTATTGAATTTGCTCGCTCGCTATCTCAAAAAGGTGTCGACCTTTTATCTACAGGTGGTACCGCGAAGTTATTGGCTGAAAATGGCATTAAAGTAACAGAAGTATCTGATTACACAGGTCACCCAGAAATTATGGACGGCCGTGTTAAAACCTTACACCCAAAAGTTCACGGTGGAATTTTAGCTCGCCGTGGAACTGACGAAGCGGTAATGACTCAAAACAACATCAGTGCTATCGATCTAGTTGTAGTAAACCTTTACCCGTTTGCTAACGCTGTTGCTGATGAAAATTGTTCTTTAGAAAATGCGATTGAAAACATCGATATTGGCGGCCCAACTATGGTTCGCGCTGCCGCTAAGAACCATAAAGATGTCACCATTGTGGTTAACGCTCATGATTACGACCGTGTGTTAGCTGAAATGTCAGCGAATGATGGTTCTTTGGTTTATAAAACACGTTTTGATTTAGCCATTGCTGCTTTCGAACACACGGCAGCATATGACGGCATGATCGCTAACTATTTTGGCAAAATGTTGCCTGCACATGGTAGTGATGAAGTGGTTAACCTAGAGAGCCAAAAGTTTCCACGTACCTTTAATAGCCAGTTTATTAAAAAACAAGACTTACGCTACGGTGAAAACTCACATCAAGATGCTGCATTCTATGTAGAAGCATCGCCTGAAGAAGCCTCTGTTTCAACAGCAAACCAAATTCAAGGTAAAGCGTTATCGTATAACAACATTGCAGATACTGATGCTGCACTAGAATGTGTTAAAGAATTTGATGAGCCAGCATGCGTTATTGTTAAACATGCAAACCCATGTGGTGTTGCCATTGGTGATGATATTTTAGCTGCCTATGAAGGGGCTTATAAAACCGATCCAACATCTGCTTTTGGTGGCATTATTGCTTTTAACCGTGAGTTAGATGAAGAGACAGCACAAGCTATTGTTTCTCGTCAATTTGTTGAAGTTATAATCGCACCGAGTACCTCTGATGCCGCGGCGAAAGTTGTTGCCACTAAACCTAATCTGCGTTTACTTGCTTGTGGCCAATGGTCTTCTAAAACAACAGGGTTTGATTTTAAACGTGTAAACGGTGGTTTGTTAGTACAGGACACAGATCAAGGTAGTGTAACTAGTGATGATCTAACTGTTGTGACTAAGCGTCAACCTACGCCTGAAGAAATGCGCGATTTGCAATTTTGTTGGAAAGTTGCGAAATACGTTAAATCAAACGCCATTGTTTATGTTAAAAATAGTTCTACTATCGGTGTCGGTGCAGGGCAAATGAGTCGTGTATATTCTGCTAAAGTTGCAGGTATTAAAGCGGCAGACGAAAACTTAGAAGTAGCTGGTTCAGTAATGGCATCTGATGCGTTCTTCCCATTTCGTGACGGTTTAGATGCAGCAGCCGAAGCTGGCATTACTGCGGTAATTCAACCGGGTGGTTCAATGCGTGACAATGAAGTTATTGCTGCAGCAGACGAACATAATATCGCCATGGTATTTACGGGTATGCGTCACTTCCGTCATTAAAAGCTCCGATTGAAAAAGTTATGCTTAGGTAATGTTACTATCTGAGCATAACTACTTAGGTATAGCTTTTAAAAAACACCAAAAAAACTGTGGATTCAGATAAATTATTACCTCGAAGTCCATAATTAAGTTTAAATGCCGTTTTTTGTCGATAAGATAAAACTTTCGGCACTGAACATCTGAAAGAAATCTGCTATAACTAGCTTCTATAAAAAATTACTCGTTAATGGAAGATAAAATGCATACTACAGCTCAAACGTTCAAAAAGGTTTTTACCGCATCAATTGTGTCTGCAACTTTATTATGTTCAGGTTTTGTTGCCGCTCATCAAGATGCTCATCATCAAAGTCAGCTCGAAAAAGCGATTGCTGGCGATCATCGCTCAGATAAAAATAAAGCTCGTGATGAATATCGTCACCCAAAAGAAACTTTAGAGTTTTTCGGTTTTACTCCAATGATGACTGTTGTTGAGATTACACCAGGTGGTGGTTGGTATACCGAAATTTTGGCGCCTGCTGTTAAAGGTAAAGGCAAACTTTACGGAGCACATTACCCTGATACAGGCGAAGATAACTACTACAGTAACTCTCGTAAGCAATTAGTTAAAAAGCTGGCAAGTAATGAAGTTTATAGCGAAGTAGAGTTAACTAACTTTGTACCACGTCAAGCAAGTGAGCTTGCTCCTGCAGGTACTGCAGATATGGTACTGACTTTTCGTAATCTACATAACTGGCGTGATGAAGGTGTAGAGCAAGTATTTAAAGATGCCTACAAAGCGCTGAAAAAAGGTGGCGTACTTGGTGTAGTTGAACATCGCTTACCTGAAGGCGTAGATCCTAAAGAAGCCGTAGGTTATGTATCGCAAAGTAAAACAATAGAGCAAGCAAAAGCGGCAGGTTTTACGTTAGCTGCTAGCAGTGAAATTAACGCTAACCCGAAAGATAAAGCCGTTTATCCAAAAGGTGTTTGGACGTTGCCACCCGTATTACGTTTAGGCGATGAAGATAAAGCTAAATATATGGCGATTGGCGAAAGCGATCGCATGACATTAAAATTTGTAAAATAATATTGAACCGCTATGACCTAATCCTTATAGGTCATAGCGATTTAACCAACTAGGAATGTAAGTTAATGAATGTTTTGGTCATTGGTAGTGGCGGTCGAGAGCATGCTTTAGCATGGAAAGCTGCGCAATCTTCTTCAATAAGAAAAGTATTTGTAGCGCCTGGCAATGCCGGTACAGCTACAGAAGATAAATTAGAAAATATTGCTATATCTGCTGACGATATTCCTGCACTAGTTGACTTTGCTAAACGCAACAATGTTGTGTTAACTATTGTCGGCCCAGAGCAGCCACTTGTTGATGGCGTAGTGGATGCCTTTCAAGCTGAAGGTTTAATGATCTTTGGTCCTAGCGCGAAGGCGGCACAACTTGAAGGCTCTAAATCATTTACTAAAGATTTTTTAGCAAGGAATAATATTCCAACCGGCAGTTATCAAACTTTCACTGAAATTGAACCTGCTCTTGCTTATGTTCGTGAGCAAGGTGCTCCTATAGTAGTTAAAGCCGATGGTCTTGCTGCTGGTAAAGGTGTAATAGTAGCCATGACTCTTGAAGAAGCAGAAGACGCAATTCAAGATATGCTTGCTGGTAACGCTTTTGGTGATGCAGGGCATCGTGTGGTAATTGAAGAGTTTCTAACCGGTGAAGAAGCTAGTTTTATTGTTATGGTTGATGGTAAAAATGTCTTAGCATTTGCTACAAGCCAAGATCATAAACGTGCATATAATGGTGACAAAGGGCCAAATACAGGCGGCATGGGAGCTTATTCTCCTGCTCCTGTCGTAACGCCAGAAATTCATCAACGCGCGATGAATGAAGTTATTATGCCTACCGTTGAAGGTATGGCCAAAGAAGGTGCCCCATATACTGGGTTTCTATATGCTGGTTTAATGATTGACGCTGACGGCACGCCAAAAGTTATTGAATATAACTGTCGCTTTGGTGATCCTGAAACACAGCCTATTATGATGCGATTAAAGTCAGATCTTGTTGAGCTATGTATGATGGCCTGTCGTGGTGAATTAGACAAAGCAACAATTGACTTTGATCCACGTCCAGCCGTAGGTGTTGTAATGGCTGCTGCAAATTACCCTGCGAGTTATCCTAAAGGTGATGTAATTTCAGGCTTAGATATAAATACACAAGCGGACCGTAAAATATTCCATGCGGGCACAGCTAACAAAGATGGAGCGATAGTTACCGCCGGTGGTCGAGTGTTATGTGCAACAGCCATTGGTAACAATGTTACTCAGGCACAACAATCAGCGTATGAATTATTAAAGCAGATATCATGGCCAGGTGTTGAGTATAGAACAGATATTGCTTACCGAGCGATTGAACGTGAACTTACCTAACCCATTAAGCTAAAAGTCAGATACTAAAAAGCCCAGTTTGTCTGGGCTTTTTGTTGTGCGCTAAAGCTAAATTTAATCAACTAAGGGATCTAACGTAATTTAGCAAAAGTTTCTTTATTTGCACCACCAGCTATTGCAGCGGCAATAGCTGAGTTTTTATCGACACCAGAATCTATCGCTGCATTTACAATGTTTTCGTATTCAGTATCTTTACTTTGAGTAACCGCTGTTTTAACTACATTATCCGCTTGGTTAGGAAATAGCGCCAAAATATCCTTTACAATATTTGTTGCTTGTTCAGGTATAGCAGTAATAGCCGCAGTTAAAATATCTAACACTTTACTCGGGTAGCTAGACGCGGTGTTATTCACAATGTTACTTGTATCGTAAGGCTCGGTGCGAATTGCTACTCGAACAATATTTTCGATTTCAGTTGGATTAAACTTTACGGCGGTATTGACTATCTCTTGCGCATAAGCAGGCTCAGCAGTAATTGCTATTTCAACTAACTCGCTGCTTGGGGCAACATTAGCTTTAATAGAATTCTCAATTACATCACAAGCAAGCACAGGTTGAGCTGATAAAGCGCCTAACATAATTTGGCGGTATTCTTCAGGGTAGCGCTTAAAGGCCACTGCCATTACTACGTCAACCTTTTCAGGGTAACGTGAAAGAATAGAATTAACACTACTTTGAATTGTTCTATGTTTCTTTACTTGTTGGTTTAATATTTTAGCTATTAAACGTTCCTGTTTATACTCAGCAATATCCTTCGCCATAACCGCACTACTAATACCAGCAAGAAAAAAGAAGGTAATTAATTTTTTCATTTACTATGCTCTCTGAGCAAACATCAAGGAAAATTCCAACATGTTTGTATTATTATTCTTATGTCCAAATCAATATAGAGTATAAGCTAAGATATATCTCCTGTTTATTTGTACATATAAATAGATATTTTTCAATTAAATGCTAGCCTAATTCAGCTAACTACATACTTCTTAGTCTGTTAACTAAGCAAATA
>NZ_BAAJLU010000012.1:0-128442 GCF_057550865.1 Colwellia sp. NW0002-52-1
AACTTAATACAATGTTATTTTTAATAAGCGCTTATCAAAATCATTACTGCAAATACATACTGCCTTCAAAAAAAGCAAATACCGTTTCAAATGCACTTTCTTGATATTGCTTTAAACCCGTATCACGAAAATCAATATCCACTTGGCTACGAGTTAATGCTTTTTTAATAAAAGTACCCGCTAAAATTTCTACCGGTAAATCTTTAATTAGCTGAATAGCTGCTTCTAATTTAAAGCCAACCGGCCCACCTGAGAACTTTCCTTTTAAGGCACGACCTCTGATAACCACTTTATCAACTTTGTAGTCTTCCATCAGTTTAGCAAAAGCAAATTGAAAGTACTGCACTTGCTCAGCGTCGCCAGCATCAACAAGACTAATTTTTTGTACGCGCGTTTTTGGTATGTCGTACAACCCATTTTCCCGCGACATAATACAAATAATTGCATCGTTACCTTTTAATTCAACACCACATATCTTCATAAATTAACCTCGTTTCTATATTGTTCGTTATTATAAAATAGTTTTGCTTAAGCTGCAGTGTTTTCATGCATTTAAAGTAAGCTTTTAGAGCAAACCTATTTATCGTGATAATTTAGCGCTAAATATCTTTTGCCAATTTAATGTTATTTAGGTCAGCAAACTTAGTGTAATCGGCAACCGCATTTGGGTTTGCTTTATTTACTTGGCATACACCGCGTTGGTATTGATAGCTAAAAACATCGAACCACAAATCAAGCAAGTCGGCATTGGTTTGCTCACCCATTAATGACAATACCTGCGCAGCAACTTCAGCCGTGGCTAATTCAGTATTATTTGCCGCCAAACGTATTTGGTAGCGAGAGCTCAATTCAGCTGAATCTGATGGTGTTTTTGGCGTAAATGACACAACAGGCAAATCTTGCAAATATGGACTACGTCGAAACATTTTTTTAGCTTCTCGCCAACTGCCATCTAGCATGATAAATAATGGTCTTTTTCCTGAGCTCAGAGTTATTTTATTATCAAATATTTCGCGATTTTCACCCGCATAGGCTTTAGGAAATACGATCATCGGTTGCCACATAGGATCATTTATTAAGGCAATAATCTCAGGGTTGACTTCGGTTCTCGACCAAAGAAAAGCAAAACTGTCAGGAATTAAATCTGCAATTAATTTACCGGTATTACTCGGTTTTAATACTTCAGTGTCGTACATTAGCATCAAAAATCCAGCATCAGAGTTCACTTTAGGTGCTAACTCGCAAATACAAAAAGGTACGGCTAAACGACAAAGTTCGCAGCGTATAACGCGCTGACCTCTTGATTTATAGGTAGTGGTACTTAAGCTTTTACGATATTGATGAAGTTGCTGTACAGCGTGCATAAAATATTTGTCAGAGCGATTGAGGGCGCTACTTTAACGTGCACCTAATGCGTTGGCAATAAAAAAGCGCAACCTAAGTTAGGTTACGCTTTAAAGTGAGTAAAACTATGAGATATTAATCTTTTGAGTACAATGATTTAGATCGAATTGTTATGCTTGCTTGTACTCGCTGTAATAAAGTCGTAGTCAGATATCTCATCAATACTATTTCTTAATTGCGCTTCCATTTCATCGATAACAATAATTGACTGACATAAAGCTTCACCACGTTTTTCTATGTCTGTACTACGATTCTCCATTTCATTACCTATACGCTCGCCAAAATTTTCCATTTTAGCTTCGAAGGCATCCATGTCACCGCCAGAAAATAATAACTCTTGGCCTACCGCAATCATAACGGTCCCTAAAGAATTTTTAATCGTACTCTCTACCGCTGATTCAATTCTTTGTTCAAAATCTTCACCAAAAAAGTCTTTGCCAGAAAAGCCATCTTCATCGATATAAAAGTTATTTTGATTACCGAATTCCGCTTCTACTTCAGTTCGTATGTAAGTTAATTGCGTGGTTAGATCAGCGCTTACATTGTTACCTTTACCTAATAATTCATTAAACGCTAAATTAACGCCATCAATTGCTAAGTCTATCGCATCTAAGGCAATATTTTTAACTTCAGGCACAACATCTCTAATATGACTAGAGTAATCGTTTAACATTGATTTTTGTTGAGTTGTTAAAGCAATTTCTTCCCCCTTAATCAATAAAGTGTTGTTGTTTGTTATGGTATAAAGAGGTGATTTATTTTTAGAGAATACAATTTCATTTGCACTGATATTAATGCCTCCATTTAACTCAACATCGCATGAATCACTAGAAAAAGAATTATCGTGGGCATAAGTTAATGTGCTGGTCATTATTAGTGCTGTAGCAATCAATGTTTTCATTTTAATCTTCCTTATAAATTAAATCTTTCTAAAGCGACTTAAGACTTTTGAAATCGCTAGTTAGTATTCTATTTACAAAACGGATGCCAAAATTAAAAACATATAATTATCAATAGGTAAGAAATAAAAGTTATTTTTAGGATAAATGTAATTAACTATAATTTAGTGAAATTATTAACTTTATGGTGAGTTTAACAAGTCGTATGATTTCGGGGGTAACTTTACTTAAGAATAAGATAATCGCTGCATTTCAAAAAGACGTGACATGCAACGGGCAAACTCGAAATTCAGTTGTGTACCTTGATAAAGTTCAGCGATATCAACATCTGCGGTTATAATTAAGCGAATACCTCGATCGTAAAATTCATCAACAAGTGCTATAAAGCGACGAGCTTCATCGTCTAAACCTCTTAATTGTCCCATAACAACACCACTTCGTTGATAGCCATCTTCAACACCCGAAAATACCGCCGGAATTAATTTACCATTAAATTGAGGGACATTACTTACCAGTACATTTTTAAAATTATCCGCTAGTTTAATGTAGTCTCTTTGGCTTCTAGGCCCAGAGCAGAGCGCCATAAAATCGAACCAAATTGTGTTATCACTACGAGATCTAAAGTTAATATTTCTATTATTAATGACTATATAATCGTTACAACGAATATTCCCTAGAGATAATTTATTAAAATAATCGACTAAAAAGTTATGCTCAATGTCGTTACCAATAGAGTAATCACGATATTTATATTGTTGAGTTTCTGAAATTAATAACCGATGATCCGTAGGTCCATCAATTGAAATAACTTGGCAGTAATGATTAATTACATCAATTGTTGGTAAAAACCTTTCACGTTGTAAGCCATTTTTATAGAGTTCTTTTGGTGGACAGTTTGACGTTGCCACTAAAGTAATACCGTTTGATAACATGGTTTTAAGTAAACCCGCTAATAGCATGGCATCACCAATATCATTTACAAAGAATTCATCGAAACAAAGTATATCAACTTGTGTAGACCATAGCTTTGCTATCAACATTAACGGATTATCTTTACCACTAAAGTCTTTTAACTGTTGGTGCACATTCTCCATAAAATGGTGAAAATGAATACGTCTCTTCCGTTTTATTTTCAGCTGTTGATAAAATAAATCCATTAGCATGGTTTTGCCACGACCTACTCGTCCATGAAAATATAATCCTTGAATGGGCTCATGTTTAGTGAATAAGTTATTTATTTTGAAAAGGATTGGTTTTGGCTTTTGTGCACACATTAATTTTCTAGAAAGATCATCTAAAGCGAGTGCTGCTTTGTATTGCTCGTTATCGGGCTTAAGCTTGTTAAGTTCAATGAGTTGTTGGTATTGTTCAGTTACAGACATACAAGTTATGCCAATTTTATTAATTAAGTATTCTACTTTTTCATCATTAAAAAGAGATAATTACAAGACCTAAAGCTTAGTCAGTAGCTAGGCACATTTATAAACTTTATAACGCCGTACTTATTCATTTTAACCATTAATACCAATTGAAATAAATAATCGATCATTTTAAGGCGGTTTAAATCGTCAATAACTTATTACATTTGGTATAACAATGAACAACTAATTAATCAATTTATTACAGACACAAAAAAGGGCAGACTAATGTCTCCCCTTTTTTTAACACTGTTAATATTTTAGCTAGTATAACCAGCTAAGAAATATTAATTAAAGTGCTACGATGTTCTCAGCTTGAGGACCTTTTTGACCTTGAGTAACAGTAAACTGTACTTTTTGGCCTTCAGCAAGAGTTTTGAAACCGTCGCCAGAGATTGCAGAGAAATGTGCGAAAACGTCTGGACCAGACTCTTGCTCGATGAAACCGAAGCCTTTAGACTCGTTGAACCATTTTACTGTACCAGTAGTTGTATTAGACATTTTATTATCCTATTTATTCGTAATTGATGCCTCAAAAATAAGGCGATGTTGCAGAGAGTGTTGCTATTACTTATTAAACAGGACGAGCTACTTACTAATATAACTGCGAAACTTTGTACATAAATATAGGTCTTACTTTCTAGCTGCAGGTATTGTATCTAGTTTCTAACAATAGTCAACCCGTTTAATATAAAAGTATCAAATACTGATAAATAATATTTTTAACTTAATAATTAGCGCTTCTAGCTACAAGTTTTTAGACTTTCACGAATACTTTATTATTGGTATCTCGACTACGTTTAATGAGTTCGTTATTAGCAACTATATGCTTCGACTTTGCTAACCGGTCGTATAGTAATACATTTACGCTCGCGGCTAAATTCATGCAACCTATGGTAGGGACATAAACTACGGCATCTGCAGCATCAATAACATTCTGCGCTATGGTGCCATCTTCTGGACCAAAGATGTAAAGTGCATTTTCTGGATGTTCAAACTCAGGTAAAGGTATTGCCCCTTCAACCAAATCTACACAAATAACACGCTGATCTTCAGGTAAATCAGTGATTAAGGATTCAACGGCGTTTAACGGAATTTTTCTAAGCGCATCTTTTGTGTCGGTATGAAACTTTGCTGCACGGGCATATCTAACACCTGTATAACGAACTTCATTGGCTTGGTAACAACCAGCAGCACGCATTACTGCACCAACATTTGATGGGCTTTTAGGGTCGGTTAAACCAATAACAACTTGCTCTGCTTTTAATTTCATTTCAACATTACTCTATATTCACCACGGTATTTTTCGCAATTTTGCGCTGCCAATGATAATACTACAAGGTAATTTTTAATAACTGAGCATTGAATAACACCTTACTTAGCCTTTTCAATTATCTATTAGCGTATTATCTGATAGCATCGCTATGAAGCTTTTAAAAATAAGTCAATTTAGGTATATAAAATGAAAACTAAAAAAAGCATATTAGCCCTCATACTTTCAGGCAGTATTTTCTGCTTTAGCAATGCTGCTATGGCATCTGACGCACCATTAGTGTCTATCGAAACACATGATGATTTTTTTAACAGCATTAAAGCGCTCTGTGACAAAGCCTTTCAAGGTCAAGTAACTATTGATAACGCACCTGGTGACAGCTTTGCCAATAAAGATTTGATTATGCATGTTAGAAAGTGCTCAGATGAAAAACTCGAAATCCCCTTTCACGTTGGTGACGATGCCTCGCGTACTTGGATTATTACTAAAACAGGGTCAGGGTTATCTTTAAAGCATGATCACCGTCACCGTGACGGCAGCCATGATGAAAGCACTATGTATGGAGGTCATACCTTAGATGCCGGTTGGTCACAAGCACAGTCTTTTCCTGCCGATCAATACTCAAAAGAGCTATTTGTTAGTTCAGGGATCCCACAATCAGCGGGAAATACTTGGCAAATGTTTATCTACGCAGACAAATTTACCTACCGATTAATTCGTCAAGGAAGAGAATTTCGTGTCGACTTTGATTTAACAGCCCCCGTAACTCCACCGCCAGCGCCTTGGGGATATTCAGACGAAAACAATGAATAAGCAAAGTGTAAAAGGTGAATGGGTGAATAGATAAATAACGTATAAAACGTCAGACATAAATAATTACATTTAACTGTCTTTAGCGCCTTTGAATGAAGGAACTTTAAAATAACGACTTGGTCAAAAACTAAGTCGTTATTTTTTTAATTGTATTTTAATTCTGCTATTTATTTTATTTAGCATATTACCTATTACTTCAGAGGCTTGCATGAAAAACAACATAAAAAAGAGTATCACTCGAGTATTTAAAGCAAACGCATCATTATTGCTTTTTGTTAGCTTAATGCTAGTTTTTCGCAGTGCCGTCGCTGACTGGAATGATGTTCCTACCGGCTCTATGAAACCAACTATTGTCGAAGGTGACCGAATTTTAATTAATAAGATGGCTTACGATTTAAAGCTGCCGTTTAGTCAGTATTCATTGATAAAGTTCTCTGATCCTTTACCGAATGACATTGTTATTTTTGAGTCAAAAGTGGCAGATAAACGTTTAGTTAAGCGTGTTATTGGTGTACCAGGTGATACAGTTTCCATGCATAAAAACCAGTTATTCATTAACCAAGATACAGCGAATTACCAGCTCATTACAGAAAATGCTAATTTTACTTTAAGCGAAGAAAGTATCGCGGGTAATCGCCATTTAATTAGAACTTCAGTAATGCCCGGGCACAATACCCCTTACCCATTAGAAAGCTTTAAACCGGTAACTATTCCTGAGGGATATTATTTAGTTATGGGCGACAATCGAGATAACAGTGCCGACTCTCGTGCCATAGGACTTATTCCAAGAGCAGAAATTATAGGTAGATCAAGTACTGTGGTTTTTTCTCTGGATTACGAAAACTATTTATTACCCAGAGCTGAACGATTTTTGAAATCCATTTAGTTAATATCTAAGCATATTGTCGAGTAATAGCGAGCTATTGGAATTGAAAACAACGCAGTTATTGACGATTTAAACCGCCTTAAAATGAGCGATTATTTATTTCAATTGGTATTAAAGCTTCTTGCTGTTGTCATTAAAGCCCATTACTATTCAGGCACTTCTTACTAAAAATAGCTATAAGTAATTAACCAATGAATCGCTCAAAACTTTCGAAACTATCAATTGCTGCATTAATTTTTGCTAGCACCTCAAGCTTTGCTACCGTTGTTGAATTCACGACTTCCCAAGGTAACTTCAAGGTTAACCTTCACGATGAAACAACACCAGAAACAGTCGCTAATTTTTTAAAATATATTAATGATGGTGATTACAACAATACCGTTGTTCATCGTGTTGTACCTGACTTTGTCATGCAAGCAGGCGGATTTGAGTTTACTGGAGAGTTCCCGTTAACCCCAATAGCTACAGATAGCAGTATTATTAACGAGCCTGTTTTTTCCAATGTACGTGGTACTATTGCGATGGCTAAAGTGGCCAACAACGAAAATAGTGCTACTAGCCAATGGTTTGTTAATTTATCTGATAATAGTGGCGGCATTGCTGAATTAGATACACAAAATGGCGGTTTTACTGTTTTCGGTGAAGTAATTGAAGGGTTAGAAAATATCGATAATATTTCAGATATATTTCGTTGTAGCGATGTCCCAATGCCTGGATATAACGCCACACAATGCTCTGATAGTAGCTTTGTACCCGGCGTTGAAAACTTTGTGACCATAGAAACCGTAATCATAGTAGATGCAACAGTTAACACGGCAGCAAGCTTAGCTGGTGTTAGGAACACCTCATTAAACACTACGCCACCAGTATCAGAGCCTTCAGAGCCAACAACGTCAAGTAGTGGTGGCGGCTCAATGACTTGGTTCAGTTTAATTTTTGCTGGCTTAATTACCTTAAAAAGACGCTTTAAATAGCGAGTAATAATAAAATCTAGTTGCCATATTAACAGCAACTAGGTTTTAGTTTACTGACTATTAGCCTGATGATTGACTTAATTGCTTTTGACACCATAAGTCGATTAACAACCTTGATATTGACTCTTTTCTTGGTAATTTAGGTCCGTCGCTCTCATCTCCCCATTCACCAAAGTTAACAAGTTCTTGCGCAGTAAACCAGTCCGCGCTGCGAAGCTCTTCCTCTTCAAGGCATAGCTCTGTATTTTGTGCTCTAGCAATAAAACCTATCATTAAAGAGTGTGGAAAAGGCCAAGGTTGCGAGTCAATAAACTCAATATCTGTGGTTTTAACACCTGCTTCTTCGAACACCTCTCTAGCGACTGCTTCTTGTAAAGACTCGCCTGGGTCAACAAAGCCTGCGAGTGTAGAGAAAACTTTTTCGGGTATTCTATGATGCTCAGCTAATAAACAAACTGCAGGCCCTGATTTTGGTTGATGCTCCACCAACATAATTACTGCAGGATCAGTACGAGGAAAATGCTCTTTTTGACAGCGAGTGTTTTGACAAACTAAACGGTGACCACCATCCATAAGCTCGGTTTTTTCACCGCAATGCCCGCAAAATGAAGCACTTTTTTGCCAATGTATTAACGCTTTTGCATAACTTAATATAGCGCCTTGGTGTTGGCTTAATAGTGTTAGCGAACTTCTAAAATCAATAAACTTTAGCCTTTGTATAGCAAGTTTATCCAACCATTGCTTCATCTCAACATCAGTCAAAAATGAAAGATCACACACAAAATATGCTGCATCTTGCTCTGTTCCTAAAAAGGTAACCCGATTATCACTAATTGCTTGATTAAATATTGACGAATTTGAACTATCAAGCGTTAAATCTGGTGTTGATGCTTTGCTATAAACCAATAGACGTTCTTCAAGATAAAGGTACTTGCCGCGCCAATAAAAATAGAAACAACTTTCAGTTGCTGCTAGTTTTTGCTCCAACCAAGACTGATTTTTTCTTAACGTTGATGCTCTATCAAGCGGCATTTTACAAAACGTTAACTCATTGTCCATATTACTTCCTAATGCTTATTGTTATTCAACAAATGCTACTTTTGAATGTATTCAAATTCATATTACTCACGATATATGGCTAACACACGCTTTAATGATCGACTTTTGCACGTAGTAACTTATTGGAACTGTTCTTCTTTTTAGAATCCAAACGTCTGAGGTTTGAGCCTTTGGTTGGCTTGGTAGCTCGTCTGGTTTTTTTCACTATCATGGCCGTATTTATTAACGCTTTTAAACGTTTTAATGCATCATCTTTATTCATAGATTGCGTGCGAAAAGATTGTGCTTTAATAATGATAACACCGTCACTTGAAATACGACTGTCTGAGAACTTTAACAATCTATCTTTGTATATAGCAGGTAATGTAGAGCGCTTAATGTCAAAACGTAAATGTATTGCAGTTTCAACTTTATTAACTCTTTGCCCACCGTTTCCTGTAGCTCGTATGCCTGTTAGCTCAATTTCCCAATCAGCAAGCATGACATTGTTGGAAATTTCTAGCATATACCCTCTTTTTGTATCTTTTAATAAATATAGTAAGGCTATTTTATTGTGATGCCAAACTAAGTGAAACTTAGCAGTATAAGGTTAGCATTTCTGAGCATAAAAAAAGGAGGCAATTGCCTCCTAGAATAAGTTACTAATATCGAACGGTTAATTTAAGCTCATTTCTTGTACTTTTTCGTGAGCAATCTCTGGTGCGGTACTTTCAGGCTTACTATGCAAATTAGCTTTTAACAAACCCTTACGGTGTTTTAATGCTGCGTCTAATTTTTTCGCTGCTGCTGCAATGGCAGGATACATGACATTGTCGCTTGCTGAGGCGGAAATACGACCACCTTCATAAGTTGTTCGCAACTCTACACTATGTTGGTTATGTTCGTGCGATAAAATAACATCGAGTGAAATTAAGGTTGGGAAGTGTGTCGCTATTTTTGAAAACTTTTCGTTGATATGTTCTTTAATTGAATCTGAAACTTCAACATGGTGACCAGAAAGATTTATTTTCATATTTTTTCCTTTTATTGTCTACTCAATAATAATACTTGGGTCAAAAGGTTAAAAACGCAAGTTAATTAGTATTTATTTTTTCGATAAATAATTTCAAAAAGCAATTTGTAAAATAAAACTTAACAATGAAACTTCGCTATGAGCTTTATAAACATTAGTATTTAATCAGTTCAAACAACATCACTATTTGCTTATTTTCGATTAACTTAATATTTTTATTAAAGCTAATCTATTAAACAAAATGCACATTTTTTAAGATGATTCGGTTATAATAATTGCTTATAAATTATTTATTTTCGACCAAAGAAGAGAATTTTGAATGTTTGATGATATTCGCCCTTATCGTGATGATGAGGTAGTTGACGTAATCGAAAAATTAATCAATGAAAAAGGCTTACAAGCTTCAATTGCTAGTCTTAAAATGCCGCGCTTATATCAAGTTCTTCCTTCGCTTGCTTGCACTATCGTTAAATGGTCTTTAAAAATTCGCGTGCAAAAGTTTCACAATATTGAGCAAATTCAAATCGAGGTAGCTAAATACCTCCATCATCTTATCAAAAGCAGTACAGCTGGTTTTAGCTTTAGCGGTATGGATAATTTTGACAATACTAAGCCTGCACTTTTCATTAGTAATCATCGTGATATTGTTTTAGATGTTGCTTTAGTAAATTTAGCGCTCTATAAAAGTGGTATCAGCACAGTTGAAGCTGCTGTAGGTGATAATTTATTAGACCAGCCTTGGGTAGCCAATCTTATGCGGATTAACAAAAGCTTTATTGTTAAACGCAGTGAAAAGACTAAACGTGCAATGCTAACCGCGTCAAAACAACTTTCGGCTTATATTCACGATACCGTAGCAAACCGCAAACAAAATATTTGGATTGCACAACGTGAAGGTCGTGCTAAAGACGGTATAGACAAAACTAACTCTGCATTAATTTCGATGTTGTTGCTTAATAAAGATAAACAAACCCCCATAGCAGACTATCTTGCTGAAATTAATATAGTTCCGGTGTCGATTTCCTATGAATTTGACCCCTGCGATACTGACAAAGCTATTGAGCTTGCTGAAAAAGAAGCAACAGGCAGTTATCAGAAGAAAGCAGGTGAAGACTTAAGGAGCATTACGCAAGGTTTAGTTGGGCAAAAAGGTCGCGTACACATAGAGTTTTGCCAGCCAATTCAAGGCGACTATTGCGACAGCAAAGCCATTGCAGCCGCAATAGACAAAGAGATTATAAGCCACTATAAATTATACGACTCTAACCTAGTAGCGCACGCTAAACTCAATAATTTATCGATCAACGATACTGTATTAAAGCTTTTAAATAAGCGTATGGAAAACCTTAGTACAGCACAACAACATTGGTTATTAACTATGTATGCTAACCCTGTTACAGCTAAGCAAAATTTGCAACTATAAATAAGACAACCTTGGAAACAGACATTTTTCAAGTACGGTATTGCTCGTCTTATACCAATTGACTTAATGAATCGATCAATTTTAAACGAGGATAAATTTTCAGTAGCAAGGCGCTTGATTGATTCTTACATGGATGTAAGTCATTAGAGCAATGCAGGAGCATATTGTCGAGCAATAGCAGGCTATTGGGATTGAAAGCAACGTAGATACTGGATATTTAAACCGCTTTAGAATGATCGATTGTTTATATCAATTGGTATTAAATGTGTTTAAACATTTAAGGCGAGAAAATTCTCAGATAACGGCGTAATGTATCCTAAAAGCACAGTTCAATGGTTAGACGTAAACGAATAATAAGCTAAACGCTTAACAAATATCGACTTAAAACAAAGGTAATTAAACCAATAAACATGGTGAAATAAATGCTTTTAGTTTTGGCTGCGGTTAATACTGCCAAGGTCGCTGAAATTAAATAAGGGTTTTGTAACGAAACACTTAACTCGCCCTGTTGAACAAAAATAATAGGCACCCAAATAGCCGTTAATACCGCGGGCGCGCTAAAACTTAATAGTTTTGCCATTTTTGCGCCTAGGCGCACAGGTAAACGTGGATGAATGAAGAGATAACGGGTAGTAAACGTGATCAGCGCCATCAAAAAAATGGTCAGTAATGTCATACATTTTCCTCAATAGATGAAGCTGAATTGGGTTTACTGTTTATATTGTCACTACCGCTAACGTTAAGCTTTTCGTCAAGGCCATTCTTATCGTCAGTTTTGTTTGTATTTTTATGTTTATGCTGAAATCTGTCGGTAAGGTAACCGCAATACATGGCAATTAATGCCGCTGCAACTAAATCTAATTCAAATGCCATTAACTTAAATACAACAGACAAAATAGCAGCCACTATTACTGTTACCAAAATAGGCAAATTAATAATTGTTGGTATAACTAGGGCAATAAAAGTCACCGCAATGGCAAAATCTAAGCCCAAATGCGTTAAATCAGGCAGGTAACTGCCAGCAATAACCCCTGCTACATTCCATAGCAGCCAAAATACATAGAAACTTCCGCCAGCCACTACAGCATAAATTAACCTTAATTGCCCAACAAACGACTTACTATGACTCGACAACGCAAACAACTCATCGGTCAATAAAAAACCAAGTCCATAACGCCACTTGCTTGGTAAAACTTTCAGTTTATCCCTCAGCGCTAGGCCATATAGAAAGTGTCGCGAGCTAATAATAAAAGTAGTAAATAAAATAGTCGCAAGCGAGGCGTTATTGGCGATTAATTCAATCGCAACAAGCTGTGCTGAGCCAGCAAACACAATCAAGGGCATGAGGATAGCTTCGAGCGCCGAAAAATCACGTTGAACAGCTAAAGAGCCACACAGAATTCCCCAAGGCAATACAGCTAAGTTGAGGGGTAACATGTCAAAAAAGCCTTTTCTTGCCATCAACCAGCGCGCTTTTTTCTTGCTAAGTGCCATTAAACTAAAAACCTTATAGGTACATCTAACTAAACGATAAATTACAATTTATATCTACATAGTAAATTGCTGAAACATACAACTTGGGTTTAACATTTCAAAGATATAATAAAAAAGAGGCTTATTGCCTCTTCATCATTGTTTTCAATGCTATAACGCTTTGGCGTAAGCACGTGCTTTCTCTAAGTCTTCTGGTGTGTCTACACCTTCCACTTCCAAACGAGTATTAGCAACCGCAACGTGAATTTTTTCACCCTGCCAAAGTACTCGCAGTTGCTCTAAAGATTCAACTTGCTCTAGTTGGCTTGCTGGCCACTGAACATAATCTTTAATAAAACCAGCACGATAAGCATATATACCAATATGGCGAAGATAGTAGTCACCAATGGCATTTATATTATCATTATTGAGAAAGCGTTCACGGTCGTACGGTATAGTTGCACGGCTAAAATACAAGGCATAACCATTTTTATCGCATAATACTTTAACCGCATTAGGATTAAGTGCTTCTTCGACATTATCAATTTTCATCGCTAACGTTGCCATTCTAGCTTGGCTTTGATTTGATAAGTTTTCTGCAACTTGAGCAATATTTTCAACTGGAATAAATGGCTCATCCCCTTGCACATTGACAATAACTTGCTGATCTGAAAACTGATAAGTTTGCATCACTTCTGCTAAGCGCTCGGTGCCCGACTGATGATCAGCACGGGTTTTACATACTTCACCGCCAAAACTTTTAACCACACGAGCAACTTCATCGTTATCTGTTGCCACAATAACTTGCTCTGCGCCACTCGCTAAGGCCTTTTCCACAACCCATTGGATCATCGGCTTGCCAGCTATATCAGCAAGTACCTTACCCGGTAAACGTGACGATTCAAACCTTGCAGGGATCACTACCACAAATGACATAAAAACCTCTTTAGACTTATATTTTTTTATACAACATAGCTCAGCATAAATTAACTCAGCATGGCATTTCTAATTTTAGTAAAAAGTTAAACGTCATCCGCGCTAATGCGACGCGCTTCACTTTCAAGTAACACGGGAATATCTTTTTCTATTGCATAAGATAAACGGTCAAACTTACAAATTAACGCTTGTTGCTCTTTGTTGTAATCTAACTTTCCTTTACAAACTGGGCACGCTAGGATTTCCATTAATTTAGTATCAAATGCCATTATTCTCTCTCTTAAGTCTCTTATTACCTAATAAATAGTTATCAGGTGTTAATGTTGATTAAAGCTCATAATTAATACGAATAGCTACTGCATAGCATTCATACGTTTAATTTAAGCTCAATTTTATTTATTGTTATGCAAAAGCTTTATTTTTAACATTCGCAATAGCCTATATGCTTTTTGGAACAAGCCTTACAATATTATTAATAACGTTTGAAATTAATTCGTTATCGCTATTAGTTGAGAAGTCTGCATCTACAGGCAAATACCAAAAATTATCTTGAGCAAACCCAGCACATTTAACCGCATCTTTTTCTGTCATTAATAACGGTATATCTTGAGAAAACACCTGTAAATCATCGGCAGTAAAAGCTTGATGATCAATAAAGCCCTTAGCCGAAACTAAGTTAAACCCGAGTTGCTCAAGGGTATTAAAAAACCGCTGAGGGTCGCCAATACCTGCTAAAGCATTAATGTTTTTAGCACGGGTTAATTGTGTGGTTAAAAAAGTTTCTAGCTCAATTACCACACCACTTTTAACATTAATAACTTGCTTAGCTTTTAACTGCATCGTTAATACAGGTATCGAAAGTTTACTGCTGTTACCCGGCCATGAACTCTCGCCATTTACAATCACACAGTTAGCACTATTTATTCGTGAAGTTGTTTCGCGCAATGGTCCAGCTGGTAATAATAAGCCGTTGCCAAACAAGCGTTTGCCATCAACTACAACAAATTCGAAATCTCTTGCTAAGCGATAATGCTGCAAACCATCGTCTGCAATAATTAATTCGCAGCCTAAATCAACCAAGCGCTGACATGCTTGCACTCTATCAGCGCCAATCACCACAGGAACACCCGTTCGCTTAAAGATTAATAAAGGTTCATCGCCAGCCTGTTCTGCATTACTTTCATGACTAACTTGATAAGGGTAGTGCGGTGCTTTTGAACCATAACCACGACTAACCACCCCAACCTTTAACCCTTGTTCAGTAAGCTTTTCAACCAAATATAACGTGGTAGGTGTTTTCCCATTACCGCCAATACCAATATTGCCAACCACCACAATAGGAACTGAAATCTTAATACGCTTTAGTAGTCCAACTTGGTACGCTATTCGGCGCAAAAAACTGATGATGGCGAACATAACCGTTAATGGAAACAATAGCGGCACGAATAGCCATTTAGCCACATGCCCTTGAAACCATACTTTTTCAATTAATCGCATTATTATTTGCCGCAACCATTCAAGTAATACATAACGTGTTAATCACCAAATTGAAATTTATGTAGTTGAGCATAAGCACCGTTTAACGCTAATAATGTTTGATGGTCGCCCTGCTCTTTAATTTTCCCTTGCTCCATAACAATAATTTTATCAGCACTTTCTATGGTGGATAAGCGATGGGCAATAACGATACAGGTACGATTTTTTTGCAGTATGCTTAAGGCGTCTTGAATATGGCGTTCAGATTCAGTATCAAGTGCGCTGGTTGCTTCATCTAGAATTAAAAATGGTGCATCACATAATAAAGCTCGCGCTATAGCCACGCGTTGACGTTGTCCACCCGATAACATAGCGCCATTGTCACCAATATTAGTCTCTAACCCTTCAGGTAACGCTTCTACAAACTCCATAACATGCGCTTTACGGGCAGCATCTTCTATTTCTTCACGGGTTGCTTCAGGTTTTCCGTAAGCAATATTATTGGCAATAGAGTCATTAAACAGCACAACTTGTTGAGAAACATAAGCAAACTGCTTACGTAAGTCTTTTAATTTGTAGTCTTTAATATCTTGCCCATCAATTAACACCTTGCCTGATGTTGCATTATAAAATCGTAACAATAACGAACTAGCTGTAGATTTACCACTACCAGAACGCCCAACTAGAGCAACCGTTTCGCCCACATTTGCCGTAAAACTTAAATCGGTTAGTGCTTGTTTTTCTTCGCCATCGTTATAAAAGAAATTGACGTGTTCGAACGCCAGTGTGCCTTTTGCTCGTTCAATTGATAACGTGCCGGTGTCATGTTCTGTTTTTTGATCGAGTACACCAAAAATACTGACACAAGCGGCCATACCTTTTTGAAATTCGCTATTAACCGTTGTCAGTAGCTTAAGAGGTCGAAGCAGCGTAACCATGCACATTAATATTGTCATAAATACACCGGCAGAAATGTCAGCTCGCATCGAGTCTAAATTAGCAACATACAAAACAAATGCTAAAGCAAACGACGCTATAATTTGAATAACCGGAACACTAGCTGCTTGAGTTGCTACCATTTTCATACGTTGTTGACGATTTTGTCTATTAATTTTAGAAAAGCGAGCAAACTCTCGCTCTTGGCCATCAAAGGTTAATACCACTTTATGGCCATTAAAAGTTTGCTCTGCCGCCGTGGTAACTTCGCCCATGGCATTTTGAATACCTTTACTTATTTTGCGAAAACGACCAGAAACCACTGTGACTATGCCGGCAATAACAGGCGTGATCAGTAAAAAAATCGACGCTAACTGCCAACTGTTATAAAACATAACAATAAGCAAACCTAACACAAAAGCCCCTTGCTGAACCAAGGTCAGTAAAGCTTTAGAAACCGCACTAAGCACTTGCTCTGTATCAAAGGTTAATTTTGAGATCAAACTCCCTGTTGATTCTTTATCATGGTAAGCAACCGGCATTGACATAACATGTTCAAATAGCTCTTGGCGAATATTAGCAACAACATTATTACCCAACCAAGCCAAAGTATAATTACCCGCAAAGTGACAAATACCGCGAAGAATGAACATTATAACAATGACAAAGGGTGCCCACTTCATAAATTCAGGATCTTGGCCGTCTAAGCCTTTATCGATAAGGGGCTGAAGCTGTGAAAAAACAAAACTGTCGATAGCGGCATAACCAAGCATGCCTAGAATAGATACAACAGCAGCCGCTTTGTAAATTTTGGCGTAACCCAAAAGGCGCTTAAAGTTTTTTCGCGTGGTATCTTCTGTAGTCAATTGTTGGGGTTTTGTCGACATTCATACTCTCAATACGTTATCAAAAAATATCATCCCTAAGGGATTACTTTAATTATAGATATTAAATTATCTGAGTATTTTAACGCTATTTTACCAATCAACCAACCGATAAACTTTCATCGGTGATAAAAACCTAATAATTACGGTAAAACTATTGCCCACCTACCTAATTTACAAACCAGTATGGGCGCATGTTCTCACGATAACTCAACACTTCAATATGTTTCTCATCGTTAGTTTTATTCGCTTTATCTGGACTAAATTTAAAAGTGACCATGCCGACCTCAGCAGTATTAAAGGTTTGTATATTAAACCTATTATAGCGCTTGGTTATTTCGTCTGTTGGCATATGCCAACGGTTCAAGTAGCCCGCACTAAATACCGCATAACTAGGTGAAACAGCAGTTAAAAATTGGCGACTCGACGATGACTTAGAGCCATGATGGGGAACAATTAATAAATCACTGTTCAGGCTTTTACGTATGCTCTTTATATTTAATAACCGCCTTTCTTGCTTTACCGAAATGTCACCGGGTAATAAAACACTATGTACACCATCACTAACAACAACCACACATGAATCGTCATTTTTATCGCCATCAGGCTTTATAGGCGCTAACATTTCAAAACTTAACCCCTGCCAACTGAAACGTTGCCCCATCAAACAAGACCTATCAGGATTAAGTTTACTGTCATTTGCTATAACGTGATCAATACGCATTTTTGCTCTTAATTGCTCTAAACTGCCCGCATGATCATTATCATTGTGACTAATAATAACGCCATCAATCGATTGATGCCCCTGATGAGCTAAGTAAGGTAATAGCGCCGCATCGGCCATATTAAAACCGCTCGGGTAACTCGCACCAGTATCATAAATATAAACATGGTTATTTTTCTCAATAACAATGGCGAGCCCATGTCCAACGTCTAGTACCGATAATTGCCAAGTCTGTTGTTGGCTATTTTTAAATAATACTAGAGAGACGGTGATTACAAATAAGCCCAAAGTAGCAATAAACTTACCTGTACTGAGACGAAAAAATAACGCTAGTGCAATAAAAATAAAAAACATCATCAATAATTTAATTTGCTGATACGAAATAGTAACCATAGCCCACTTTGCATCAGCTAAATAACTCAACCACTGCCAGACAAACGACAAACAAAGCAATGCAAAATCAACAATAAAGCCTGACAACACACTACTAAATGGTGATACCACCACCGCCAGCAGTGTTAAAGGAATAACACTAACACTCATCAAAGGCACAGCGATAATATTGGCAAAAAATGCCGCAAGTGGCAGTTGATAACTTAAGGTGCCGGCAATGGGTAACATAGCCATAGTTAACGCCAATTGCATAATAAGCAGCGTTTTAACCCACAAACAGGCTCGAGCTTTAATTTTCCGCCATTTTTTATTTACCGGGTTTTCTGGTACTTTTTCAAGTAATACATTGGAGACTTCTTCTAACGGCACTTTAGGTATTGAAAAGCGTGCGAATGTTGAAAAAATAATAACTAATGCTGAAACTGAAAGCCAAAAACTGGCACTAATTAAACTTAACGGCCAAAGCAACACAATAATGACAATAGCGAGTAAAAACCAACGTATTAAATTGAGCCTAATATGTAAAACCTTAAGCGACCAAAACAACAGCAACATAACCAGTGCACGTAAGGTCGGAATAGAAAATCCAGCTAAATAGGCGTAATACCATGCCATAAAACAACTACACAGCACGGCAAGATAACTAAAGTTTTGTTGCATCAATTTTAGCTGCCAGCGTTTAGATAAAAGTAAATTCAACGGTAAAAGTCGAGTAAGTAATCTTATAAACATCAAACTTGCAATGGCGACAATACCAATATGTAAACCTGAGATAGCGATAAGATGCTGTGTTGCCGTTGCTGATAACACTTGCCAGTGCTCTGTCGTTAATTTACCTCGCTCGCCAAACCCTAACGCTAAAATTAACCCGCCAAGAGGTTCATCTCCCAAAGCAATAATTAACTTTAGGTATAAGGTTTGACGCCAACTCACTTGTTCATTAAGCAAAACATTGCGCTTAATGTTTATTAACATAGCTTTAGGTTTTTTATCTGCCCTAACATAGCCCGTAGCAACTATTTGTTGTTGCCTTAGCCATACTTGGTAATTAAACCCACCTATGTTTGCTAGCCCATGCGAAGGTTTTAATTTTACCGCCAATTGCCACTGCTGACCTTGTAACAAAGGTTTTTCAGCATTTTTCCATGATAAGCGCACCAAAAAGGGAGTAGTTACTGGTTGCCCTGCCCAATGGCTAATAAGAAAGTTAAAGCGACTATTGCCCGACTTTATATGCACAATGTTACGTACTTCACCTTGGATCAGATGAGCTTGTTTATGCAATGTTAAAAGGTCAATATTATTGTGACTTAAGGTATGTTTGTATTGGCTACCGGCAAGTAAAATCCATACTATTGCAATAGCAGAACCAGCCATTAATCTAAACTTGGCTGTAAAAAGAAGTGCTAAAGACATCATCAATATTATCAGTAACAAAGAAAACTCTGGTACTAAGGGTAAGAATAATGACAAAATAGCGCTGATAAAAAATGTTAATAGCCACCATTCCATAGTGATTAATATCCATTTAACCATATAAAGTTAAGTATATTTATGCCGAAAAAATTGATTCAACGTTTGATGCCTGATCATCAAAAAATCAAAAGTAACAAACATTTAAAAATTTTCGGTGCGTTACTGCATAATGCCAACCTGTGGTATTTAAACCGTAACTCCGTTAGTAAAGCATTTGCAGTAGGGTTATTTTTTGCCTTTATGCCAGTTCCATTTCAAATGATATTAGCGGCAGGCGTTGCCATTATAGTACATGCCAACTTACCTTTATCCATTGCGCTTTGTTGGATCACTAACCCTTTGACTATGCCTGCAATTTTTTATTTTTGTTACGTCGTTGGCACATGGATTGTTGGTGTACCAACTCGGCAATTTGCTTTTGAAGCAAGCTGGCAATGGTTAGCAGAAAGCATTTCAACTATTGGCCCAGCTTTTATCGTAGGTTGTGTGGTACTTGGCATTATATTTTCTATTTTAGGCTATATCTCAATAAATACCATTTGGCGATATTCAGTAGCCAAAGAGTGGAAAAAGCGTCAAGCACGTAGACGTTAATATCGAGCGATTATTATCTCGTAAACGGATGAAAATGGACTAAAAAAAATCAGACAACAAGTCTGATTTTTTTGTTTTATAAAGCGGATTTTTTAAAAGTATCAATTCTGCTTTAAAAGCTATAAGTGTATTTTTTATAATATCGGCTTAGTTTTAAGCTTGCCCTAACACTTTAGCCGGCTCAACCTTTGTTGCCCGCCATGCCGGGTAAATAGTTGCGAGTAAACTCATCACTAATGCGGTAACAACCGTATTAATTACATCCTGCTCTCGCAGTAATGTCGGTAAAAAATCAATAAAATATACATCAGCCGATAAGAACTCTACAGATAACGTTGTTTCTATCGCACGGATAATGTCGGTTAGATTAAGCGAGATTAAAATCCCTAAAGCGGCACCTAGCGCACAGCCAACAATGCCATTCATTAGCCCCTGGAACATAAAGCTAGCCATAATGGTGCTCGATTTTGCCCCCATGGTTTTTAATATGGCGATATCAGATTTCTTCTCGTTTACAGCCATAATAAGTGTCGACACTATGTTAAAACTGGCTACTGCAATCACCAAAACTAAAACGATAAACATCACTAAACGCACGAGCTGTATATCATTAAATAAATGACCATGACTGCGTGTCCAATCCAACATATAAACATAAAAATCAAAATTGTATGCTACCTGTCGAATAATACTTGGCGCGGCAAAAACATCGTCTACTTTTAAACGTATCCCTTGTACTTCATCTGCTTTATAACCCAGTAACTCACCTGCTTTAGCCAAATTAATAAAGACTTGTGTATCGTCAATAGTACCGCCAAATTTAAACACCCCTACAATGGTCGCTTGCTGAGTAACTGGTACTGGAAATTGCTGACTTTTACTCGTTTGTTGATGACTTAACGTTGCAGGAGGTAATAGTAACTGAACCTTATCACCTACTTCTACTGCAAGTTTACGAGCAATACCTGCGCCAATCACCACGCCATTTTCAAGTGATAAATCTTGCCAACTACCGGCAATTATATAACGGGATATAGCTGAAACTTGCTGCTCTAACTCAACGTCAACACCACGTATTTCGACGCCTTTAAGCGCCGCTGACTTTTGCATCATGCCCTGTGTTTTTATAAAAGGCGCAGCCGCAATAACGTTTGAATTTTGCTGAATCAAGGTAACATTTTTAGGCCATTTATTTATTGGTTCATTTACAGCCAACACTTCAGCGTGAGGCACAATAGACAGTAAATGCGTCGCTAAAGCGCGTTCAAAACCATTCATTGCTGATAACACAACAATCAACACCATTACACCAATAGCAATACCTATTGTTGAAGAAGCTGAAATAAAAGAAGAAAACCCCTTGCTATGACGACTTCGCACATAGCGTAAGCCAATAAAAACACTTAATGGTTTTCGCACCTAAGTATCTCCATCTTTTTTACTGCTCGTGTTCTGGGTATTTTCAAGCGGCTTTAAATGACCATGATCTAACCTTAACTGGCGGTCCATTTTGGCAGCCAAAGTTAAGTCATGAGTTACAATAACAAAGCTCGTATTTACTGTGCGGTTTAACGCTTGCAGCAACTGATAAATTTGTTCTGCCGTATCAAAATCTAGATTTCCTGTTGGCTCATCAGCCAGTATAAGTGAAGGTTTTGTCACTAACGCTCTGGCTATAGCAACACGCTGACGTTCGCCCCCTGAAAGCTCAGACGGTCTATGGTGACTACGATGTGCTAAACCAACCTGCTCAAGCATTTCTTTTGCAAGCTGCCTAGCAACTTTTGGTTTATCACCTCGAATTAACAACGGCATTGCCACATTCTCTTCGGCGCTAAACTCCATCATTAAATGATGAAACTGATAAATAAAGCCAATGTGTTGATTTCTAAATTTTGCTCGCTGCTTTTCAGACAACTGATGAATGTTAACACCGTTAATAAAAACTTCGCCTGAACTTGGGGTATCTAAAGCGCCAGCTAAATGCAAAAAGGTACTTTTACCACAGCCGGAACTACCAACAATTGCAACTAACTCTCCGGCTTTAACTGCTAAATTTAGATTAGATAATACTTGGGTCGTTACAGGACCTTGTTGGTAAGATTTACTGAGTTGGCGACACTCTAGTCCGAGTGCAAGCTCAGGTTTTTGTGAAGCTTGATTGTGGTTTTTATTCATCTGATCATTCAACTCACTATTCAATTCACTGTTCAATTCGCTATTCAATTCATTGTCCATTTTACTATTCATTTCTAAGCACCTCTGCAGGCTGTGTTTGTGCCGCGCGATAAGCAGGATAAAGGGTGGCTAAAAAGCTCATAACCAGCGCAGAGGAAACTATAATTAATATATCCATCGGGTTTATTGCCACAGGTAGCTCTTGTCCTGCACCTAAGAGGTTGACACCCAACAAGCTAAATAAGGTATTTAAATTTAAGGTTAATATTACGCCGAGTGTTACTCCCAAAATAACGCCAAAAATGCCGTTTGTTAATCCTTGGGTGATAAATATTTTAACAATGCCACTTCGGTCTAAGCCTAAGGTTTGTAAAATACTGATCTCGCCTTGTTTATCAATAACCACCATCACAAGGGCAGAAACAATATTAAAAGCAGCAACGGCAATAATAAGACTGAGCATCAGCCACATCATATTTTTTTCCATACTCACCGCGGCAAATAAAGCGCCCTGACTCTCTTGCCAACTGACAAATTTAAAGTTCGGATACTTTAGCGATAACTGCGATATTAGATGTTCAGCTTTAAAGGCATCATCTAAATAAAGTCTCAGTTGGTTGACTCCATCACTTTTATTTCGATGCAACTTAGCACCATCTTTAATTTCAATAAAAACCATGGCTTCATCTACTTGCGAGCCGACATTAAAAATACCAACCACGGTAAAAGTACGATGAACTGGCACCCGCCCCATAGGAGTAAATATGGTTTTATTCGGTAATGTTAGTCGCACAGTATTGCCTAAACTAACATTTAACTTTCGGGCTAATGCTTGCCCCAAAACTATACTAAAGGGCTGCTTATCTAGCTTCGATAGTTGGCCATATTCCATAGAGCTGTTAATAATATTGTGCTGTTCAAACTCAGGCATAATGCCATGTACTAAAACACCTTGTAATGCAGTTTTAGACTGAATTAATGCTTCGCTTTCTTGAAAAGGGGTTACTTGAATGACCTCAGGCAAGGTAACTATACCGCGCTGTAAGTCGCGCCAATTATCGATATGTCTCTGATCTGTTGACATTAATACATGCGGCACTAACCCCAACACACGCCTTTTTTGTTCCTGCTCTAAACCATCCATAACAGAAACTACGGTGATCAAAGAAGCAACACCTAGCACAATGCCAATAATTGAGAAGAATGTAATAAAGGAGATAAACCCTTTTCCTTGGCTGCTACGACTATATTTTAAGCCGATATAAACACTAACTGGCTGAAACATGAACTCTTTCTTAATTGATAATGGCAATAATACCCAAACTAATAACCTAAAATAATAACACAGCTCTTTAAAATATATCTGCTGACTTTAGTAACTTTCTGTCTTTTAGAGAAATACGCACTAAATAAATTTTTTCGGTTTTCGCTACTGATAAAGAACGACGACAAGATATAACCAAGCCACGACAAAGTAATGACGTAAAACATCTCGGTTACTCATATTTTTTGTCGCTGTAAATTTAAAACTACATTACAAGTTAACAACTTGTTAAAAAATAACAAACTTATTCTAGTAAATCAGCTTAATAGCCTTTAATATCGGCTACTTTACATAAAAGCTCTGCAACATTCTGAGCATTCTTACCAATTAAATAGTGAGTATTGAATGAAGAAAATATTAACAAGTGCCGTTTGCACATCTTTACTGTTCATTGCTGGTTGTAATGAAACCACCTCTCCAAAAGCAGCAGTTGAAGCCCCAGTAATGCAAAAAACGGCATTAGCTTCTGGTATAGATAAAGCCAATATGGACCTTTCTGTTCGTCCACAAGATAACTTTTACCGCTACGTTAATGGTGCCTGGTTAAATAAGAACGAAATTCCTGGCGACAAAACCTCAATTGGTTCATTTTACGACTTACGCGATGAAGCTGACGATAGCGTAAAAGCCATTATTGAAGAGTTAGCCGCGACTAAAAACTTAAAAATGGGCAGCGATGAGCAAAAAGTTGCTGACTTATTTCGTTCATTTATGGATGAAGAAGCCCGCAATGCTTTAGGCACTGCGCCAATTCAACCGATATTTGATCAAATCAATAACCTTAAAAATAAAACTGAACTAGCGACATTTTTTGGTGAAAATCAAAAAATTGGTATAAATACCCCATTAGCATTTTACATCAGTGTAGATGCTAAAGATTCAACTCGCTACGCCACTCATGTTTGGCAGAACGGTCTAGGCCTACCTGATAAAGACTACTATTTCAACGATACAGAGCGCTTTAAACAATTGCGTGCAGGTTATGTTGCTCACATTGAAAACATGTTCAACTTAGCGGGTTTAAAAGATGGTAAAGCAGCTGCACAAACTATTATGGCGCTTGAAACAAAGTTAGCAGGCTTTCATTGGACAAAAGTTGAATCTAGAGATAGCACCAAGCGTTATAACAAATTTGATGTTAGCGAGTTAAACACAGTTACTGATGCCTTTAACTGGACTGCATTTCTTGAAGCACAAGGCGTTCCTGCTCAAAAAGATCTTATTATTAACCAACCTTCGTTTGTTAAAGGTTTTGGTGAAACTTTCGCAGCAACTTCTTTAGCCGATTGGCAAACTTACTTAACTTTTCACACACTAAGTAATTTTGCTAATTCACTTACCACGGCCTTGAATGATGAGAACTTTGACTTTTACTCAAAGCAATTAAGTGGTCGTGAAGAGCAACGTCCAGCATGGAAACGCGGTGTTGCCGTGGTAAATAGCAACTTAGGTGAAGTTATTGGTAAAGTTTATGTTGGCCGCCACTTTAAACCTGAAGCGAAAGTGCGTATGACAGAGTTAGTTGAAAACTTGCGTGGTGCTTATGGCGCTAGTATTGATGATCTTGAGTGGATGTCAGACGCTACTAAAAAAGCAGCACATGTTAAATTAGCGAGCTTTGATCCTAAAATAGGTTACCCAGATAAATGGGAAGATTACTCTGCATTAGTTATCAAAAGTGACGACTTAGTCGGCAACAAAATTCGCTCTGGTACTGTTGCTCATAATAAAGAAGTGGCTAAACTAGGCGGCCCAATTGATCGTCAAGAATGGGGCATGACACCACAAACAGTAAATGCATACTACAACCCAACCAAAAATGAAATTGTATTTCCAGCGGCTATTTTACAACCACCATTTTTTAACTTAGCTGCAGACGATGCGGTTAACTACGGTGGTATTGGCGCAGTTATTGGTCATGAAATGGGCCACGGTTTTGACGACCAAGGCAGTAAATATGATGGTGATGGCAATATGCGTAATTGGTGGACTGAAGATGATTTAGCAGCCTTTAAAGTACGCACAGATAACTTAGTAGCTCAATATAATGACTATGCCGTATTTGACGATTTAAACGTTAATGGTGAACTTACATTAGGCGAGAACATTGGTGACTTATCTGGTGTTTCTATTGCTTATAAAGCCTACAAAGCCTCGTTAAATGGCAAACCTGCGCCAGTAATTGATGGTTTAACGGGTGATCAACGTTTCTTTATGGGCTTTGCTCAAGTATGGCGTGGAAAAATGGTTGAAAAGTCTTTACGTAACCGCGTTGCCACCGACCCACACTCTCCTGCTGAGTTCCGTGCTTTAGGTTCTTTATCAAACATGCCTGAGTTCTATCGTGCATTTGATGTTAAAGAAGGTGACGCTATGTATATTGCACCTGAGAATCGCGTTAAAATTTGGTAATATCGCTTAATTTATACCATAACTTAACACGATAAATTGAAAGGAGCTTCGGCTCCTTTTTTATTAAATTTATCGCAATTCAAGACAGTCACAGGTTTTCATTGTAAAGCGCTGTACTTAACCGTAAAATCTCCCGCTTAACAAACGATACTTTAGCCAAGCATGCTAATTACTTTTGGCTAATTTATAGGGAACACGGTTTAATGCCGCGACTGTACCCGCAACTGTAAGTAGCTTTTCTTTAAAAGTTATAAGTCAGGACACCTAGTATCAACATGTTTAAATAACACTATTTGAATAAAACTAATAACGCCGTGCGGGAATACACGTGAGTTACACTGTCTACAAGACACTTGTTTCCTATTATTGTCACGCCTTAATTTATTTAATATTTATTTAAATTCATCAATTTGCTTTCACTTTTAGGCAGTAATGAAAATACTCTACTTTTACAGTATGTTAAAAAGCACCGCCTTAGTTTTTAACACTCAGGGCTGCTTGTAATGGCAAAATTACTCAGTGTGGCATCATTATCTTGGTCTGTTGATAAACAATTTATTATCAAGAACATTTCATTTGACGTTAATAGCGGCGATATTATTGGCATTATCGGTCCTAATGGCGCAGGTAAAACAACCTTATTAAAGTGCTTACTAAACCATTACAAGAATTGGCAAGGCACTATCAAGCTAAAAAATAAGGCACTGTCTCAATACAAGCCTAATGAATTAGCACAAACATTTGCTTTAGTGATACAAAATTCCCCACCTATATTTGATTTAAAAGTTTATGACGTGGTTCGCATGGGCCTGTTACCCTATAAAACCCTGTTTGCTCGCGATAGCGACACTGATAAAAAAAGTATTATTAGCGCGCTTGAAAAAGTGGGTTTAGCCAACAGCCAAGCTAAGTTTTTCAATACCTTATCGGGTGGTGAACAACAACGGGTTTTAATTGCCAAAGCCTTAGTGCAAAAAGCAAAAGTATTAGTTCTAGATGAACCAACTAATCATTTAGATATTTACTATCAACATCAAATATTACAATTAGTTAAGGCGTTAAACATTACGGTTATTATGACAATACATGACCTTAACCTTGCCGCACATTACTGTAATAGGTTGCTTTTGTTAGATAAAGGCCAATTAGTTAGCGACAACAGCGTAGATAAAGTATTAAAGCCTGAATTACTCACCAAAGTTTTTGGCTTACCTTGCTATCGAGACGACGCTCAACATTGTGGAGTGCCGAGGGTATATTTTTATCCAGCTTCACAAACTGCAAGCAATATACCGTTGGCTAATAAACCCGATAACCCGGATAACCCGGCTAACAATGAAGGTGAATTGTCTTGAGTACTAATCTAGGAAATATTCTAAGTACTATTAGTGCAATAAAAAGTAAAAATACTTGGGTTTTTTCAGGCCTAATTATTTTCACCCTTCTCTCTATTATTACGTCAATTACCTTTGGACCAGCAGCCATTACTGGTGACGATATACTTCAATGTGTTCTGTATGAATGTATTTCACCTATACACGATATGGTAATTTGGCAAATACGTATTCCACGCGTTTTAGTCGGCTTAGTTGCCGGCATGGGCTTAGCTTGTGCAGGTGCTATTTTGCAAAATGTAACGCGCAATCCACTCGCCGATCCCTATTTATTTGGCATAATTTCCGGCGCTGGCTTAGGCGCAACTATTGCTACATTTGCTTTTAATGATCAACAATCTCTTGCCTTACCGCTAGCGGCTTTTCTTGGTGCGTTGTTTTCCGTCGTTATTGTTTTTGGCATAGCAACCTTGTTACGTAATATGAATCATTTATTACTCACAGGTGTCGCCGTTTCTTTCATGCTAGGCTCAATTAGCCACTTTATCCTTTACCTTGGTGATCCTTTTGCGACCAATCGTGTTATTTTTTGGCTTATGGGTAGCTTAGCTCGCGTTGAAATGTTCCACTTTTATTTGATTGGCGCTATTGTGCTGATCACCTTGTTAACCATTTTTGCCTTACATCGACAAATTGACGCTTTATTACTTGGCGATGAAAGCGCAGCAAGCCTTGGCGTAAACATTGATAAACTCCGTTTAATATTATTAGCTTTGTGTGCGGCAGTTACCGCAACGATAGTAGCTTACTGCGGCGGCATTGGTTTTGTAGGCTTGATGATCCCGCACATTGTTAGGCAATTAGTCGGCGTTACAACTATGCCACTCATTATTGGTTCAGCACTGGTTGGCGGCTGTTTTTTAGTTTGGGTTGATGTTGCAGCGCGCAGTGCGTTCAGTAATGTTGAAATCCCCATTGGTATCATTACCTCAGCCATCGGCAGTATTTTCTTTTTAGCGATTATGTATCGCACGCGTAAAACAGGATAACTCTCATGACAACAGAAACAGATAAAACACAAAAACACCAAGCTCGTATGCAACGTATTAAAGAAAAAGTTGATGCTCGCATTGATTCAGCTCAAGAAGAACGTGGTTTATTAATTGTAATTACCGGCAATGGTAAAGGTAAGTCTACCTCAGGATTTGGTACGTTAGCGCGCGCCGTAGGTCATGGTTATAAAGCAGCAGCATTACAGTTTATTAAAGGCGATTGGGCCTGTGGTGAACGTAATCTATTAGAAAATAATGGTGTTGAATTTCATGTCATGGCAACCGGCTTTACTTGGGACACACAAGATAAATCTAAAGATATTGCCGCTGCCACAAAAGTTTGGCAAGAAGCTAAACGACTGTTACAAGATGAAAGCGTTGATGTGGTTTTGCTTGATGAATTAACCTACATGCTGTCATACAAATACCTTGATTTAGACGAAGTTATTGAAGCCATAGTAAACCGCCCAGCTATGCAACATGTTATTATTACCGGTCGCGCATGTCATCGCAGCATTATTGAGCTTGCCGATACCGTTAGCGAGGTTCAACCGCTTAAACATGCCTTTGATAACGGTATAAAAGCACAAAAAGGTATCGACTGGTAATTTAACTAACAGCGACATCAGCAATGATAAGATGGAATTTTATGAAATTAACACATGTGTTCAATTTGGCAATTATCTGTATTTTAGCCCTAGCTAGCGTAAAGGCTTATAGCAGTAATAATGCCGTTAAAGCCAAGATTGAAACAACTAAACCTAAAATAATTGCGCTTGCTCCGCATATTGTTGAAATGCTATTTGATATTGGCGCAGGTGAACAAATTATTGCCACCACTGAATATGCCGATTACCCGTTAGCTGCGAAAAAAATCCCAAGAATAGGCAGCTCAATGCGCATTCAGTTAGAGCGTGTTATTGAGTTACAACCTGACGTAATTATTGCTTGGGAAAGTGGTAGCCCTAGTGATGATTTAGCGCGTCTAAAACAGCTAGGTTTCAAAATAGTGTATTCGCAACCCGATAGCTTTGCTGAAGTGGCTCAAGAGCTACGCTTATTTGGCAAGCTATCAGGTCATAGTGAACAAGCAGAACAGGTAGCTAATAAGTTTTTAATTGATTTAGCAGAAATAAAAAAGCAATACGGCCAGAAAAAACCGTTAACAGGCTTTTATGAAGTATGGTCAAGACCATTAACGACCATTGCTCAAGACAGCTGGCCACAACAGTTTTTAGAGATATGCAGCATAAACAATCCATTCGAATTGGCCGAAACTAGCTACCCGCAAGTAAATATTGAACAAGTGCTACAACACTCTATTGATATTATTATTCAACCACTGTCAAAAAAACAGCAAGGCGGAGATGAATTCAACTGGAAGCAATGGTCAATATTGCCTGCAGTTAAGCAACAGCAATACATTATTTTAGATGCTGATATTGTCCATCGCATGACAACACGCAGCTTAGTGGCACTCAACGACTTATGTCAGCAAGCCGAAAAAAGCAGAGCCTATTACCACGAAAATTCAACCATGCATTAGTGCAAATTTAGTCAGATGAAACAAAGAAGTAATCTAATCTAGTATTACTTCTTTGTGCTACTACCGATGTAAGTTAACACCTTAGGTTAAACGCAAATTCGATTTAAGGTGGTGTCAACTTGTAATGCCGTTTGTTGTTGCATTTCAGCAAGCTCTGTCACATTAAGCAAATTACTATTAAGCTCTCGACTTAAGTTCACCACTATTGACATATTTTCACTGATTGAGGCTGTGGCCTGTTTTTGTTCGGTTGTGTCTTGCGCCATTTGCGATGTTAACACGTCAACATCGGTGAATACCTGCCCAATTTTACCTAATGCCTCAGCTACCTCAGCAGAATGTATTAAGCTTTCACGTGATAAGCCTTGGCCACGTTCAATAGCATTAACCGCATTGGTTGACTTATCTTGTAAACCTTCAACCATGGCATGAATTTCTACGGTAGATTCTTGCGTACGGTGGGCCAATGCACGCACTTCATCAGCAACCACCGCAAAACCTCGCCCTTGTTCACCTGCTCTAGCGGCCTCAATAGCAGCATTTAATGCTAATAAGTTGGTTTGGTCTGCAATGCCTTTAATCACTTCTAATACCGAGCCAATACGAGAACATTCTTCTTGTAATAAAACTAAATCTGAGGCCATTATAGTCACTTCATTATCGAAGTCTTCAATGGTATTTTTACTTGTGGTAGACGCATGAGCGCCCTGCTTCAATAAAGCAGACACTTGACTAGTTGTTTCACTTACCTTAGTTGCGCTATCAGAAAGAGTGGTCGATGTTAAAGCAACTTGCTCGATTGAACTTGCCATTTGCTCAATTTGATTTACAGATTGATCAACCGCCCCTACCGAGCCATGCATTTGCTCTGTTAGGGAAGAAGAACCTTGTTTTAAAGCATCAGACTCCGCTCTAATTTCATTAATTACATCAGCTAAATTAACAATGAATTTCGAGAGTTCATTGGTCACCTTTGCTAATCCATCACGATTATCATCTTTAAGGGCTACACTTGGTGCCTCGTTAATACTTGCTACTTGATCAATATAAAGTTGCAACTTAACAAGCCTTTGACTGAGCTTTTTTTGTGAATAAATATAACTAACGATTATTTGTGTAGCTACCATCACGATTAAAAATAGCATAGTGGCATTTTGGCTAAAATCCCCGATAAGAGCAAAAGCAAGAATGCTCACAAAGCCAATTGATATAGTAGGTATAAGTAATTTGATACTGAGACGATTAGACATCATTATTTCCGAATATTGTAAAGTAGTAACTTAGTGAACTTTTTTATGGTTTTTGAATTAAGCTGTTCTTGTTCACGTGTTTGAGCTTACAATTAAATTACATGCTATTGTACTCTTTGGCTATTTGTTTTTATTTGAATTTCAATAATGAAAACGTACAAGCTACTTTTTTAAAATATTTTCTTTGAGGTTAACACCATGAGTATTACCACCATTTTTATTATTGTTATTGCTGTTGGCTCTGTAATAGCGGGAATATTATTGATAAAACAATCTGCTCGTAAGTTTGAATTGTCAGAAGAGCAACAGCAAAAAGTAGCACAGCGTAAAGAAGAACAGATACAAAAAGACCAAGAGCAAAAGTAGCTTACCTCTGAACTTATTGTATAAATAACCTGAACTCTAGATAAGCAGCACTTGCTCAATGCTCCCTTTTAACCCATTATCTGCGTTAAAACATTGTTAAATAGCGCGCTATTCATCAAGGTTTTGCTTTGGAAATGCCATAAAATGAAGTATTGATGGTGTAAATTCGTGATGTTCACCTTGCTATAGCATTTACTTTGCCACCTAAGCTTTTGATTCACTTGTGTATCAAACCTCATTATCCAGAGTTCAGGTTAATTAATTATATTTCTATTGAACCATGACACCGATGAACAGTATGCTTTATTTTAATGAGTCTAATGCCCTTAAGTAGCTATTTACAAAGCTTAGACCAGTTTTTTCTTTACTTGTCTGGCTAACCACTTAAAATCACCTTATATTTTCTTTAGTTGATTCTATTTATGAGTTCAATACAACACCTTTTTGACAATAATCAGCAGTGGTCAGATAACATAAAAAAAGATAATCCTGACTTTTTCAAAAATTTATCTGAGCAACAAAACCCTGACTATCTTTGGATAGGTTGCTCTGACTCAAGAGTGCCAGCAAATGAATTACTAGGTATGCTACCTGGCGAAGTCTTTGTTCATCGCAATATTGCCAATCAAGTTATACATACTGATTTAAACTGTCTTTCTGTTATTCAATTTGCTGTTGACGTACTAAAGGTTAATCATATTATTGTTTGTGGTCATTCTAGCTGTGGCGGTGTAATGGCATCTCTTGAAGATAAAAGCTATGGGCTTATCGATAATTGGTTACATCATATTAAAGACGTTTATCGTTTCAATAAAGAGCAATTAGATGCGGTTAAAGATAAAGAAGAAAAAATATCACTGCTTTGTGAATTAAACGTAATTGAACAAGTAGCCAACGTATGTAACACCACCATCTTAAAAAATGCATGGGCAAATAATCAAGACGTTACCGTACATGGTTTTGTTTATAACTTAAAAGACGGTATTTTGAAGGATTTAAACGTATCGGTTGACGGTAGTAAATAAGCGTTGTTTGGCATTCATGCAGACTTCTATCAATTAAAATAACAAATTTTTCAAAGAAATAGTCGTTAATTTTAAAGTGATGAACGCTTCAAGGCTTTAATTTAACGACCTTTAATATCATAAACTCTCAATGATTTACTTTACGCTTTCTACTGCAAAGTTCACTTGATTAGTTTTAAAATAAACGCCCATAAATTTACAAATAAGCCTACTAACATGCAAAAAATATTTATAATTGGCTTACCTAGAACAGGCACAACCAGTGTTTGTGTAGCTATGCTTGAATTGGGCTTTCATGTTGCCCACACCGCCTATACCGACCGCTCGTTTATTGAAGCGCAAGTAATTGCTGACACACCTATCTTTTGTGATTATCAGGCATTAGATCTAACCTATCCCAATGCTAAGTTTATCTATTTAGCACGCAGCTTAGATAACTGGTTGCCTTCTATTAAACAACTACTTGCCCGCATGCATAATAACCTTATTCGCGAAGATGGCGGCTTTAACCCCATAATTAAGCGCTGTTATAAATCAATATTTTCACCTTACAATATAGAAAACATTAATAGTGATGAGTTTTTAGCACTTTGCTATCAGCAACATAAAATTGCAGTCGACAGTTATTTTCAAAACCGACAGAGCGATTTTTTATCTATCGATATTAGTAAGATGAACAGTTATGCACAATTGTTAAATTTCTTAGGGTTGGATTCAAAAGCTTCGTCAGAGCAAGGTTTTAAAAAGTTGAATGTGGGCGGTAAAGTCACCGCTTGGAAAGATATAAAGAACATTTTAAAAGTTGATTCGACCAATAAAGGCCGAGTAACAAAGTTACCTTATTTAAACTAAGTTACTTAAGCTAACTTACTTAAACTAATTTTTTCAAAACAGCGATATAAAAATCTTGGTATCGCTGCTTCTTTAAGTCCCCCTTCCACTAAAGACTTAGTAAATGCTATTTTAACCTGAACTCTGGATAAGCAGCACTTGCTCAATGCTCCCTTTTAAGCCATTTTCTGCGTGAAAACGTCGATAAATAGCGCGCTATTCATAAACGTTTTGCCTTGGAAATGGCATAAAATGAAGCATTGATGATATCTATTCGTGATGTTCACCTGGCTATAGTATTTACTTTATTACCTAAGCTTTTGGTTCACTTGAGTTTCAAGCACTCATTATCCAGAGTTCAGGTTATTTTAATGATTAAAATTCAACCTTTATAAATTGCAAAATAAATGATGATATTTTTCAGGAAAGTAGTAAAAAAGATCAAATTAATTGTTGAAATGAATCCAAATAAGAACTATTATCAATCGCGTTATCAATCTTGAGCGAAATTTTATTATGTTTGTTTGTATTTGCAAGGGCATTACAGATCATCAAATTAAACAATTAGTCACTGAATCTGGTGTCGGGTCTATCCGTGAGTTAAAGCAGCACTTACCGTTAGGTTCGCAGTGTGGCACTTGCGTTAAAGTTGCTCAAAATATTATTGATACCACCATTATGGATGAAAGCTTATTTAAAGAAGTAGGCTAAACCAATCTCTATTAAAAACCTAATTACAACTGATAACGATTAACATTATCAAACCGTTGTTTTTAAAGGAATTTTACAATTTAACCTTTGCAATTTCTGTATATCTTTCTATACTTATAGCCAATATTTAAACCGTTTAAATTTGAGGCTCTTATGAAAGGCAATTCAACTGTACTGGCAATACTTAATAAAGTACTTACCAGTGAACTTACATCTATTAATCAATACTTTCTGCATGCCCGTATGTATAAAAACTGGGGTATCATTGCCTTAAACAGTAAATGCTACAAAAAATCGATCCTCGATATGAAGCAAGCCGACAAAGTTATTGAACGTATATTATTTCTCCAAGGTTTACCTAATTTACAACAATTAGCTCCGCTTGCTATTGGTGAACATACCCAAGAAATGATCAACTGTGACAGTGGTTTTCAAACGGCTCAAATTGCCATCGTTCGCAACGCTATTACTGTTTGTGAACAAGAGCAAGATTATGTCAGTCGTGAAATGTTATACGGCATTTTAAATGATGAAGAAGAGCACTTAGATTGGCTAGAAACTCAGCAATATCAAATTGATGCTATGGGTATTGAAAAATACATTCAAGCGCAGCTTTAATTTTGTTATCGCCAAAATAATTAGAAGGAAAAGTAAAATGAAAGGTAATACACAAATAATTTCTGCGTTAAATGGCCTGCTGTCATATGAACTAGCCGCTATGGATCAATATTTTATACATTCACGTATGTATGAAGACTGGGGCATTAATAAATTGTTCGAACGCATTGATCACGAATTTGACGATGAAAAGCTACATGCGTCTATGCTAATACAACGCATACTCTTTTTAGAAGGCATACCTGACATGCAAACACGCGCAGGTATTAACATTGGTAAAACTGTTCCTGAAATGCTGCAAAGTGATTTAAACGTGGAGTATGACGTAGCTAAAGCACTGAGATCTACAATAGCACTATGTGAACAAGAAAAAGATTACGTTACCCGCGAAATTCTTGAAAAACTACTTGATGATACTGAAGTTGATCACGCCTTTTGGTTAGAGCAACAACTAGGTCTGATTAAAACTATCGGCTTACAGAATTACATTCAATCTCAGCTTTAGTTGCTGATTATTAGATAACCTGAACTCTGGATAAGCAGCACTTGCTCAATGCTCCCTTTTAAGCCATTTTCTGCGTTAAAACGTCGATAAATAGCGCGCTATTCATAAACGTTTTGCCTTGAAAATGGCATAAAATGAAGCATTGATGATATCTATTCGTGATGTTCACCTGGCTATAGCATTTACTTTATTACCTAAGCTTTTGGTTCAATTGAGTTTCAAGCACTCATTATCCAGAGTTCAGGTTAGATAATAAAAAAGCTCGCATAATGCGAGCTTTTTTGTGCCTTAAAAACCGTTAAAAGAATATTAAGATCTCATTTCTTCTTGATCCGCGCCTTCTTTTTCAATTACTTCTGGAATTAAATCTTCTTTCGAAATACCTAATGCCAATGCAACCGAGCTAGCAACATAAACAGACGAATAAGTACCAACAAAAACACCTAACAGTAATGCCGTAGCAAAACCATGTATTAATGCTCCGCCTTTAAAGAATAAAGCAGCAAGTACTAATAATGTAGTAATTGAGGTAATAACTGTTCGCGATAAGGTTTGTGTTAACGAGATATTAATAATGTCTTCAGGAGTGCCTTCTCGCACCTTTCTGAAGTTTTCTCGAATACGATCCGAGACAACAATGGTATCGTTAAGTGAGTAACCTATTACCGCTAATATTGCCGCTAGTACGGTTAAATCAAATTCAAGTTGCAGTACCGAAAACAAGCCTAAGGTAAGTAACACATCATGGAACAATGCGATAACCGAACCTAAAGCAAAACGCCATTCAAAACGAAATGCAACATAAACCAAAATACAGATAAGCGCCGTTAGCATAGCTAAACCGCCCTGCTCTGCTAGTTCATCACCAACACTCGCACCAACAAATTCGATACGACGCATGTCGATAGTTTGCCCTGTACCTGCTTGAAGAATATTAAGTACTTGGTTACCTAGCATTTCAGCTTTAACGTCTTCACGCGTGGCTAAACGTATAACTACGTCTCGGCTTGAACCGTACAATTGCACAACAGCGTCATCATAGCCGTTTGAGTCCATCATCGCGCGAATTTTGTTCAGATCTGCCGCTTGTTCAAAACCAACTTCGATTAAGGTACCACCGGTAAAATCTAGGCCGAAGTTAAGTTTATTGGTCGCTAATGAAAAAATAGAAGCAGCCATCAGAATAAGACTAAATACCACCGCAACTTTGCGGAAGCGCATAAAGGCAACAGTCTCTTTTAATTGTAAAATTTGCATATTATTGAAGCCTTATATTGACAATTTGTCGAGACGTTTACCACCCCAAACAGCGTTAACAACTGTTCGAGTACCCACTACAGCAGTAAACATTGAGGTAAGAATACCAATTGATAATGTTACCGCAAAACCTTTAATCGGCCCGGTACCAACAGCGAATAAAATCAGCGCAGCAATTAACGTGGTAATGTTGGCATCAATAATGGTTGAAAAGGCAGCATCGTAACCTTGATGGATAGATTGTTGTACCGATTTACCTGCACGCATTTCTTCACGAATACGCTCGAAAATAAGTACATTTGCATCAACGGCCATACCAACAGTTAATACAATACCTGCCATACCTGGTAGGGTTAATGTTGCGCCTGGGATCATCGACATAACACCAACAATAAGCACTAAGTTAGCACCTAGTGCTAAGTTAGCAACAACACCAAATGCACGGTAATAAATCAACATAAATAAGAAGACTAAACCAAAGCCCATCATTATCGCTTGGAAACCTAACTGAACGTTTTCTGCACCTAATGTCGGCCCAACTGTACGCTCTTCAACTATTTGAATTGGCGCTATTAACGCACCAGCTCGTAACAATAGTGCTAAGTTATGTGCTTCAGCTTGGCTACCAGCACCGGTAATACGGAAGGTTTTACCAAGTCGAGCTTGAATCGTAGCAACACTGATCACTTCTTCAACTTTTTCGAAAACAGTATTACCTTCAGAATCAACGCGATCGGTAGGTTTGTATTCTATAAATACAGTGGCCATTGGTTTGCCAATGCTGTTTTTAGTACCGTTAGACATTTTGCTACCGCCAGCAGAATCCAAAGTAATATTTACTTGTGGGCGGCTATATTCGTCAAAGCTAGAACCGGCATCAACAATGTGATCACCCGTTAGCATTACACGTTTTTTCAATAATACCGGTTGGCCGTTACGCTCTTTTAATAACTGAGAACTACCCGGAACACGACCGTTTAAGGCAGCTCCTAAATCACCATCAGTATCAACTAATCGAAACTCAATAGTTGCCGTCGCGTTTAAAATTTCTTTTGCTTTTGCAGTATCTTGAACACCCGGTAATTCAATAACAATATGCTTTTGACCTTGGCGTTGAACTAATGGTTCAGCAACACCTAGCTCATTCACACGATTACGAATAATAGTTATGTTTTGCTGAAGAGCATATTCGCGTGTTTCTTTTAATTTCTGCTCAGTCATTTTAGCCGTTAGCGTTAAAGTATCTTCGTCGCTAACAAATAATAAACTTTGGTTTTGCTTCTCTAAAAAAGATTCTGCTTGGTCTAAATCTTCGATATTACGAAATTTAACAGCAATAGCGTCATCAACTTGTTTTACTGAACGGTAGCGAATTTTTTCACCACGTAAACCCGTTCTAAAATCGTCAACTAAACTCTCTTGTGCCTTATTAATGGCTTCTTTCATGTTAACTTCCATTAAGAAGCTAACACCACCACTTAAATCTAAACCTAACTTCATTGGCGTACCGCCAAGAGTAGCTAACCATTCAGGTGTAGCAGGCGTTAAGTTTAAAGCAACAGAATATTCATCACCAATGCTTTCATCTAGTAAATCACGTGCACGTAATTGTTGTTCTGTATCTCTAAAACGAGCTAAAATTTGACCGCCTTCCATTTCGATACTTGCGTATGAAATTTTACTCTCATCCAATTTCGCTTTAACGACGTCTAAGGTTGCAGCGTTTGTTTCTATACCGCGCAAGCCAGAAATTTGTACTGCGGGATCTTCACCATAAAGGTTAGGAGACGCATACAAAGCACCAATAGCCACTATAAATAGCACCATTAATGTTTTCCATAATGGATATTTGTTTAACACAATATCACCCTATTTTCTTTTTGAATCACGCAACAACACTTAGATAAATGCAAACGCGAAAGTTTATTATAATTTTATTATCGCTAACGCCATAAATTACAAAAGGCACTCTATTGAAATCTATCAATGAGCACCTTTAAAAATTATAGCGAAAAGCCAACAAAACCTCTTATAGAGACTTCATTGTACCTTTAGGTAATACCGCATTAACAGCACCTTTTTGTACTGTTACTTCAGTACCTTCAGCAATGCTAACTACGATAAAGTCTTTTTCGTCAGAAACTTTAACAATTTTACCTACAATGCCACCTTGTGTAAGTACTTCATCACCTTTTGATAACTCAGACATTAAGCTTTTATGCTCTTTCACACGTTTTGCTTGTGGACGATAAATCATAAAGTAAAACACTAAACCAAATACCGCTAGCATGATCAACATTGACATACCGTCAGCGCCTTGAGCAGGTGCAGCAGCAGCGTGGGCTTGACTAATAAATAAACTCATAAATACCTCTTGTTATTGTTTCTAATTAAATTTTATAAAGTGATGGTTTAAATTTTTATTTTACTCTGTTGCTTCAGCGGCTGGAGAACCAGCTAATGGTGGCACAGGTAAATCGCGAAGCGCGTAGAATTCGGCAACAAACTCTTCTAGTTTGCCTTGCTCTATAGCATTACGCAATCCTTGCATAACACGTTGGTAAAAACGTAAATTATGCAACGTATTCAATTGCGAACCTAAAATTTCATTACATTTATCTAAATGATGTAAATAGGCACGCGAGTAATTTTTACAGGTGTAACAGTCACATTCAGCATCTAATGGACCTGGATCTGTTTTATGACGAGCATTTCTAATTTTAATTACGCCATTAGTAACAAATAAATGTCCGTTACGTGCATTACGTGTTGGCATAACACAATCAAACATATCAATACCGCGGCGAACACCTTCAACTAAATCTTCAGGTTTACCTACTCCCATAAGATATCGGGGTTTATTTTCCGGTATCAAGGGTGCGGTATGATCTAATATTCTGATCATATCTTCTTTAGGTTCACCTACCGATAAACCGCCAATAGCATAGCCATCAAAGCCAATGCTTGTTAAGCCATTAACCGATACTTCACGTAAATCTTCATACATGCCGCCTTGAACAATACCAAATAAAGCGTTTTGATTACCTTCATGGGCATCTTTTGAGCGTTGTGCCCAACGTAATGAAAGCTCCATCGAGACTTTAGATTCTTCATGGCTTGCTGGGTATGGCGTACATTCATCAAATATCATCACAATATCTGAATCTAAACTCTGCTGAACTTCCATTGATCGCTCTGGCGTTAGCATGATTTTCTCACCATTAACTGGCGAGCTAAACTTCACACCCTCTTCAGTAATTTTGCGCATTTTGCCTAAGCTAAATACTTGAAAACCGCCTGAGTCAGTTAAAATAGGTTTATCCCAGTTCATAAAACCATGTAAGCCGCCATGCTGCTCTATAATTTCAGTGCCCGGACGCAACATTAAGTGAAAGGTATTTCCTAAAAGAATTTCTGCACCCGTGTCAGCTACTTCTTCAGTTTTCATGCCTTTAACTGTACCGTATGTTCCAACCGGCATAAATGCAGGGGTTTCTACTGTACCGCGATCAAACGTTAGGCGACCTCGTCGAGCTTTGCCGTCAGTTTTTAGCAACTCATAACGCATCGGGGTTTTATCTTTCTTTTCTGTCATATTATATCCTTCGCCCACTAGCGAAACAGGCTAGCAGCTTTTTCGTTTAAAGTGTTAGCACGCAAGCTAATACCAACTGATATAAACAATCGCTCATTCTAAAGCGGTTTAAATATCCAGTATCTACGTTGCTTTCAATCCCAATAGCCTGCTATTGGTCAATCAAGCGCCTTGCTACTGAAAATTTATCCTCGTTTAAAATTGATCGATTCATTAAATCAATTGGTATAACTATACTTGTAATGATTAATTTTTTACTTGTCTGACGTTAGCTCTTTCTTCGTTAGCAACATAGCATCGCCGTAGCTGAAAAAACGATACTCTTGTTCAACAGCATGCTGATAAGCCGCCATTATGTTTTCATAACCCGAAAAAGCACTAACTAACATTAATAACGTTGATTCAGACAAATGAAAATTAGTGATCAACGCATCAACAATTTGAAATTCATAGCCGGGTGTAATAAAAATATCGGTATCACCATAAAATTCACTAAAAGGTCTACCCTCTTCTTTGGCAACTTTTGCCGCGCTCTCTAAAGAACGCACCGACGTTGTGCCTACCGCGAAAACGCGTTTACCATTTGCCTTGGTTTGCTCAATTTGTGTAACAACGCTAGCCGGAACCTCGACGTATTCAGCATGCATAACATGGTCAGCCACTTCATCAACTTTTACTGGTTGAAAAGTGCCCGCACCAACATGCAAAGTTACAAAAGCAAAATCAACACCTTTCGCTTTAAGTTGTGCCATTAAGGCATCATCAAAATGCAAACCGGCAGTAGGTGCAGCTACCGCGCCTGGCTTTTCGTTATAAACGGTTTGATAACGTTCTCGGTCGCTGTCTTCATCTGGTCGGTCAATATAAGGCGGTAATGGCATATGGCCAACGTCATCTAATATTGATAAAACTGACTGTTCACCATGAAATTCAAGCTCAAAAAGTGCGTCATGCCTAGCAACCATAGTCGCTTTAACTTTACCTTCTAATAGTATTTCACTACCTGGTTTAGGTGATTTACTACAGCGAATATGCGCTAACACTCGATGTTCATCGAGTAGTCTTTCGACTAATACTTCTAACTTTCCACCGCTATCTTTTTGACCAAACATGCGAGCAGGAATAACACGGGTATTGTTAAATACCAATAAATCGCCAGCTTCTAAATGGTTAATCAAATCTGTAAAAGATTCATCTTTACGCTCACCGCTATTACCGTTTAGCGTCATTAAACGACTGGCTGAACGATTGGCTTTTGGGTAGCGAGCGATAAGCTCTTCGGGTAATTCAAATGAAAAATCAGCAACGCGCATGAGTAATAAACTAGTTTATAGGTAAAAAACGCGTAATTTTAGTGCTGCACGGCACGAATAGCAAGCATTAACTTGAATAACTCAGTCTCATTACTTCACCAAATATCCTTGTTTAGCTCTGTAATATCACACGTTTTTTTTGTTCAAGGTATCACGATAATCAATAGCGACTATAGTTTAAAAATAATCACCTAAATGATTCATTTTAACGTATGCTGAAATTAAACAACTAACGAAGATATGCTTATGAAAAATCTCGCTTTCGCCATCGCAAAAACTATCATCAACGGCTTTGAACGTCATATTTATCTTTATAGTGAAATCACACAAACGGCAAAGCAGCGCTTTGAGCTACGTCAATGGCGCGATATACAAGCTGCAGCCAAAGCACGTACCGACTTTTACGACCAGCGCATAGACGAAACGCTAGCAACACTTAAAGAAGGCTTTGCAATAGGCGAACTTGATGACCAACTTTGGAAAATCGTTAAAAGTTGTTACATCGAGTTGCTAAGTAAACATCCACAACCAGAACTAGCCGAAAGCTTTTTCAATTCTATTTTTTGTCACTTGTTTGATCGCGAGTATTACCACAATGCTTATATTTTTGTGCAGTCAACGGCAACACGCCTAGACGCATTACCTACACCAACCATATACACCAGTTATTTCCCCGAGGAACACGGTTTATTTAAAACCATCAGTAAAATCATGCAAAGCAGAAATTTTTCAGTGCCTTTTGCTCACTTAAAAAAAGACATCAATATTCTAATCGCTAAATTTCGCCAGCAAGCCGATAAAACCCTCTACAAGCCTTCAGATTTACAATTCGATATTTTAGATTCTGTTTTTTATCGCAACAAAGGCGCCTATATAATCGGCCGAGTAATTTCACCAGCCGGTGAAACACCATTTATTATATCTTTACTAAATACCGAAAAAGATGGGTTATTTATCGATGCATTAATCACAAAAGGTGAGCACATGGCCGTGGTATTTGGTTTTGCACGGGCTTACTTCTTCGTTGATTGTCAGCATCCGCGAGCCTTAGTTGAATTTCTTAACCGTTTAATTCCACATAAAACCAGTGCTGATTTATATTCTGCCATTGGTTTTCATAAACAAGGTAAAACACAGTTTTATCGTGATTTTTTAAACCACCTTGATAACAGTGACGACAAACTTGAACTAGCTCCAGGCATTAAAGGCATGGTCATGTCAGTATTTATGCTGCCTTCTTATCCTTATGTTTTTAAAATTATTAAAGATAAATTCTCACCCAGTAAAAATATGAGTAGAGACGACGTTAAGGGCAAGTATCGCTTAGTTAAGCTACACGACCGAGTAGGTAGAATGGCCGATACCATGGAATATTCAGAAGTTGCCTTTCCTAAAGACCGCTTTTCAGAAGAGCTGCTTGACGAGTTAACTACGGTTGCCCCATCGTTGCTCCGATATGAAGATAATTTAGTGATCATTAAACATATGTACATAGAACGTAAAATGACCCCGCTTAATTTATATTTAGCCAAAGCCACTGATGAACAAATTGACAGCGCAATGTATGGCTATGGCAAAGCAATTAAACAATTGATTGCCGCCGATATATTCCCAGGCGACATGCTACTGAAAAATTTTGGTGTTACTCGACACGGACGGGTTATTTTTTATGATTATGATGAAATAACTTACATGAACGAAGTTAACTTTCGAGTGAAGCCAGAGCCAGTAACAGAAGAACAAATTTACGCCGCAGAACCTTGGTATTCGGTAGCCCCTGGTGATGTCTTTCCAGAAGAAATAGCAACCTTTGCCCTAGCAAACAATCGCTACCGACAAGCCTTTTTAGGTCACCATGCTAATCTATTAGAAGCAAAGTATTGGCAAGACTGCCAAGCCAATGTTGCTAAAGGCGTATTTGCTGATGTTTACCCGTATCCTGAGAAGTCACGCTTTTGTCATTGGCGAACCGGTCAATAAACCAACAAACAGACTTGGTAAAGGGCAAAAATGCGTAAATATGCTGTTTATTTAGCCGAACAGTCATTTATTTTAAAATTGCGCTTTACCTTTGGCTTGGCATCAGTATAATTCGAATCCGTTGCAGGGGTGTAGTTCCAATTGGTAGAACAGCGGTCTCCAAAACCGACGGTTGGGAGTTCGAATCTCTCCACCCCTGCCATTTTCTTTTCTAGTATTAACTTATCCTATTGTCTTGTATTACCTTCTTATATAAATTTTTATACTCTCGCTTTTTACTCCTAGTTCTACCTTAATCATAAATCACTAAATTCTACGTAGTAATCTTTGGTTTTATTATTTAATTAATCTCTTTTAAAGATTCTAGTTTTTCCCATTTGAAAATTCTGTCATCATAACCGTAATTTTAACCATAGCTAAATTATACCAAATGTAATAAGTTATTGACCAATTTTAAGCGAGGATAAATTGTTCAAGAATACATGTTTATTGTTCCAGACTAAACATAAGTACCTGCATCCCTGCAGGCAAGGCGTTTGATTGATTAGGGCATGGATGCCCGTAAGTAGAACAATGCAGGAGCAATTGTCGAGTAACAGCGGGCGTGTGTGATTGAAAACAACGCAGTTATTGACGATTTAAACCGCCTTAAAATGATCGATTATTTATTTCAATTGGTATTAATATGAGCATTAACAAACGACAGTTTAATTTATTACAAGCCATGGGCATTACTGTTTGGCAAAGACGTGAGTTGTCTAACCCTAACTCAACTTCATCGAACGCTCCTCAAACAAAGCAAAATAGCAATGAAATTAACCATGCTAGCTCTGCACCTGAAAATACTTCATCAACGCCAGTAGCACACTCTAACGCTAGCCAAACTCAACAGACGAGCTGTAGCGATAAAGTAGCAATCAATTTAGACGAACTATTGAAGCAACAACTTTTTAAAGACATTATTCTCAGTATTGGCGCCAGCAGCGCTGATATATCGATTGCTAATGATCAAATAGATCTCGGCATTATTAATTGGCAATTTAGCGAAAATTCAGCGATTGAATTCAAACATAACTGTCTTAAAACACCTGTTTTAACAACACTTGCTAACTCACCAGCATTAAAAAAAGCCTTATGGCAATCACTAGGATCTTTAAGCTCAACATGACACAAGCAACCAATACCACATTCCACCCTGTAACACAGGAAATAGTAGAAAAACTCATGGTAATCGAGCTTGCCTGTCATCCACATCCGTGGAGTGAAAAAACATTTAGAAGCTGTATTGATGGCCGATATTTTGGCGAATACTTAATTGTTGACCAAGTAATTGTCGGCTTTTATGTTGGGGAGCATGTGGCAGGCGAATCTACCTTGATGGACATTTGTGTTGACCCAGAGCAACAAGGTAGCGGCTATGGTAAAGCATTATTACTACAGTTTTTTAAACATTGTAAACAACTTACTACTTCAACAATTTTCTTAGAAGTGCGAGCAAAAAACATTAGTGCTCAAATGCTTTATATCAATCAAGGTTTTAAAGAAATATCTCGAAGAACCGGTTATTATCCAAGTAACAGCGGGTTTGGCTACGAAGACGCTATTGTGATGTCGAAAAAGATTTAAGTAACCTGAATTCTGGATAGGGAGCACTTGCTCAATGCTCCCTATTGGAGATGTTCACCTTGCTATAACATTTACTTTATCATCTAAGCTTTTGATTTACTTGAGTATCGAGCACTCATTATCCAGAGTTCAGGTTAAGTACAACGAGTTCATGGCTGATCACTTTTATGACATAGCTACTTAAACTAATAAAAATTAACTAAATACCTTCATCAGACTGATAAAATTTTTGCTCTTTTTTTAAGAAATGTAGCGACTCGTACTCAAGGTCTTTAATTGATTCTTACATGGTGTAAAACAGTTAGATAATGTATGAGTAATTGCTGAAAAATATCTGACTATATAGATCGAACACAACACATAAATTGGATGGATAGAGCATTTTAAGCCGCACAATAAATTAACCCACGGGGTATTACTCAGCTATTTGAAAACTGCAATTCGAACATTGCTATTTCAAGCCGTATCCACAGTTCATATCAATCGCGTCTCATTAAATTCCATTACTAATTTAAATCGTTAAAATAGATAATACCAACCCAACATGCTGTTGCTACCCCCTCATTTAAGTAAATATTTTCTTTAATGGGAAATACACGTTAGATAAAAATCATTCACTTTCAATAGCAGCATTTGCTACCGCTTTAAAAAGCCAATCTTTAAATGCTTGTATTCTTGGCAGATCGGCGCATTCGGGGCGGTAAATAACGTAATACGCTAAAGGCGATTCAAAATAAATATTTGGGAACAACCTGACCAAACGCCCTGCGGCTAGGTCATCTTTAGCCATAACACTGCGCGCTAAAGCCACACCGTGGCCGTCAATTGCTGATTGCAGTACAGCAGCTGAGTTATTTATTTGAATGCTTTTAGTGGTTAAAGGGCCTGTTACTCCAGCTTTTTTTAACCACGCCGACCAAGACGGAAAGCCCGTATGGTCATCCATTGACTGATCGTGTATCAGGGTTTCGTTCAATAGTTTATCAATGGTATTCAAGCGGTTTGAGTCTTCTAAAAATTTAGGTGAGCATACCGGATACACTTCTTCATCCATTAGTTTTTCTGCGCTCAAGCCTTGCCAATTACCTACGCCAAAGCGTATACCTACATCGATACGCTGCTCAACAAAATCGACCGGCTTTAAATTGGTATTTAAATTTACATTGGTTTGCGCACATATTTCTTGAAAGTGATGCAACCTAGGCAATAACCATTTCGCGGCAAATGCAGGGCTTACGGCAACCGTTAACACACCGCTAATAGCATTGTCTTTTAAAACGTCTAGCCCTTGGGCGAGTTTATCAAAGCCTTCTCTTATTAGTGGCAATGCCGTTTGTGCGGTTTCGGTGGCTATTAGCCTTGTTTTTCCTGAGTTCATTCGATAAAACAGCGGTGTGTCGAGCCACTCTTCTAATGTTTTAACCAATTGCCCAACGGCTGCAGGCGTTACGTTTAGCTCATCAGCGGCCGCTGAAAAACTCTGATGCCGTGCGCTAGCTTCAAATGCTTTTAATGCCTTTAGATGTATAGGTGATTTCATGCGGTAAACTTTTTCTTTACTGGTGATTCAGATTATCTCGTTTGTTAAAGCAAGTAAATAAGTAAAAAATACCTCCCAAGCCCAACAGCAAGCTACTTGTTATAGGCAACTCAATACTTTTTATTTATATAACAAATACAGCGCATAGTAGCGCTTGGAGAAATAATCATGACTACACAATTTTCAGGTAAAAAATTACTCGTTGTTGGCGGTACTAGCGGCATGGGTTTTGAAACGGCTCGTTTGATCTTAGCGCAAGGCGGTCAAGCTGTAATAGTCGGCCATCGTAAAGAAAAAGCCCAAGCAGCAAAAGAGCAGCTATCAGCTTTAGGCACTGTTGAGGTGTTAACCGCCGATTTAACGAGCGATGAAGGCGTACAAAACTTAATTAATACCATTTCGCAAGATCACGCAGACGTCGATTTACTGGTGAATGCCGCAGGTGTATTTTTTCCTAAACCATTTTTAGAGCACGACGCCGCAGATTACGATCAGTACATGCAAATTAACCGCGCTTTATTTTTTATTACTCAAAAAGTAGCTGCTAATTTAGTTGCTGCAAAACGCGCTGGCGCCATTGTAAATGTGGGTTCTATGTGGGGTAAGCAAGCGATTGCCGCTACACCATCGTCGGCGTACTCAATGGCGAAAGCAGGTTTACATGCGCTAACTCAGCATTTAGCAATGGAGTTAGCAACACATAACATTCGTGTTAATGCGGTATCGCCAGCGGTTGTACAAACGCCAATTTATGAAGGTTTTATCCCTAAAGCACAAGTAAACGATGCGCTACAAGGCTTTAACAGCTTCCACCCTATTGGCCGTGTAGGCACAAGCGAAGATGTTGCCAACACCATCGCATTTTTACTCAGCGACAAAGCTGCTTGGGTAACGGGCGCAGTATGGGATGTTGACGGCGGCGTAATGGCCGGACGTAACTAATATCAATGATGCACGAATAATTACAAAGCGCTTAATGAGCGTAAATTTATAGAGCAATAACATACATTATTGCTCTTGTTTTATTTAGGTTGGATAAATGCGAGTCAATTCAGATTTTTCACAACAAGCTTCAATGCAGGCTAGTCAATATAGTTGGCAAACATCGCCTCAATCGGGTGTTGAGCGCGTAATGCTCGACAGAATAGGCGCTGAAAAAGCCAGAGCAACAGGCGTAGTACGCTACGCGCCTGAGTCTACTTTTCCAAGTCATGCTCATCCAGGTGGAGAAGAAATAGTGGTACTTTCGGGCACCTTTTCAGATGAGTTGGGCGACTACCCACAAGGCTTTTATTTACGAAACCCGCCAGGATCTTCACATGCACCTAAGAGTAAAAGTGGCGCAACAGTTTTTGTAAAACTGTGGCAAATGTGCGTAACAGAAACCGCCCCAGTGCGCATAAATACACACGATCCAGCGACGTGGATAACACAAAACAACCGCATAATATGTCCACTTTATAAGGGTGATAACGAAGTAACTAAACTGGTAAAGTTAGCACCGCAGCAGCCCCTGTTTGATAATGTAAATGCACATAATGCCTTAGAGTTATTTGTACTAAGCGGCAGCGTACTGCACAACGAGGTAGAATATACAGAAGGAAGCTGGCTTAGGCTGCCAAGCAATAGCAAAGCGTTAATATCAGCGGGAAGCAATAACGCTAAAATTTATCTTAAAGTAGGTAATTTTAACAATATAGGCTGTGGAGGCTAAGTAATGCGTACAAAAATTGCGATTATAGGCGGTGGGCTAAGCGGCTTGTATGCAGCTTACCAATTAGAACAACAAGGCATTACCGATTACATATTGCTTGAAGCCAGAGCCCAATTAGGTGGCCGTATTATGGACTTTACAAGCCTCTCGCAAGCTACAGCAAATAACTTTGACCTTGGCCCAACTTGGTTTTGGCCAGAGTTTCAACCGCAATTAAATGAGCTTATTAAAACTCTAAACCTAGAAGTATTTGCCCAGTACGAGCAAGGCAATACCTTAGTAGATCGCTCGCATACGCAAGTGCCAACAGCGATGCCCGGTTATACGCATTCTCCTACGTCTATGCGATTAAAATGTGGCATGGGCACACTCATTAATGCCTTACATGCAAAGCTTAGCAACAAGCAAATAATTACCGGCGCTTTGGTAAAATCAATTACCCACCAACACGGTAATATTGAAGTTAACTTTAGCACCTTAAACACAGCAAATAATCAAGTAAATAATCAAGTAAATGTGGAGTATGTAATGCTTGCACTGCCGCCACGCTTAGCCGTAAGCCAAATAACGTTTACCCCTGCATTGCCAAGCAATTTAGTCACGCAGTGGCAAAATACCGCAACCTGGATGGCACCACACGCCAAGTATATTGCCGTGTACGATACTCCATTTTGGCGCGAACAAGCGTTATCGGGCAGCGCCCGCAGCAGCGTTGGGCCAATGGCAGAAATACACGATGCATCAAACCCAGAAGGCCATGCCGCATTATTTGGCTTTATTGGTATACCCGCCGATGATCGAAAACGCATTAGTAATAAAGATTTAATCACACATTGTCGAGCGCAATTGGTCAGGCTTTTTGGCGCACAAGCAGCTACACTAAAGGCCGATATTATTAAAGACTGGGCACAAGACCCACTCACTGCAACGTTGCTTGATACGCACGCAGCGAGCACACATGCGCCAGCACCTGACATAACAGCGCAAAATGGCCCGTGGCATCAAAAATTAGTCGGTATTGGCAGTGAATGGTCATTGCAATTTCCGGGCTATGTTGCTGGTGCGGTTGATGCAGCAAATATAGGTGTTGAACAGTATTTAAAAAATGTTAAAGCGTGATTTTTATTCGTTTATATCTGAGCTTACAGTTTCGCTACATAGGCTTGGCTGCAGTTAACGGGCAATTATGAGCAATAAACAACATTGAAAGGTTGATAACCTGACGGTCTGCTTCAAGCTCATAGTGCTCGTATAAATTATCACGGTTAGCTTGATAAATAGTAAAGTGTACCTGACCCTACTTAATACTATTTAATAAAATATCAACTACTTAAATAAGTTGCTTGGTCAGAGCCCCAATAATCAGCTGAAGCGTTCAAAAAATTTAACTTGCAACCCCCTTCTCCTCACCATCTAAGTGCTTCACGATTTTATAAACAACAATAAATGCCCAGATCTCAATAGCCACTATCGCGATGTGTATGATCAAATCCCCCATTGGCGACGCCGGTGCATTAGCTAGCGGAAACATAGGATCAACGATGGTTTCTAAGCCTTCTCTGATTATATTCATCAGCAGAATAACCAGAAAATACCGTGGGTTTTGCGTGATTAACACAATGATAGAAACCAGCGCCATGGTTAGGGTTCTTGCTCCAAACTCATACAACATATTCAGATTTGGGCTATCAGTCCCGACGTTAATTCCAGAGGCAGCTATAGCTTGGTGATCAAAGAAAAACATGAAGGTCTGTTGAAGCATAATGGCGATCAGCAAGCCTTGAAGAATATTCACCCACAAAGGGATTTTATAAGAAACGTTTTTATTCATAGTGTGTAGTTTTCTGTTAAGTGTGCGATTAAGGTTATTTGCTTTTTTGATTGCTTGTCAACACTTGTTGACTCGGTTACTCTATAAGAAGCCTACCCCTAAAAAGTCAACAAGCGTTGACTACATCTACAACGGATGCGAATTGATATGACAACTGAACTCGGTACTCGCGATAAATTGATCCATCACGCTAGACTTCGCTTTTGGAGCAAAGGCTACTCCAATATATCTTTGCGTGAAATATCAAAGGCTGCGGGTGTCGATGTGGCGCTAGTATCACGTTATTTTGGCGGTAAACAGGGATTATTCGAAGCGACTCTAAAAGACTCATTAGTTGCGGATGGCTTGCCTCAATTGGGAATAGCTGAGCTGGTAGATATGACCGTCAGCATAATGGCAAGCACTCCCAAAGGTGAGGAGCAGCCGTCAATCATTCGGCTGATACAAATGAATGCTCACGATGAAACTGTGGGTGAGCTGGTTCGTGAGCAGCAGAAGAAGACTATGCAAAACTACCTTGAGAAAGTCATTGGTGATGAGAAGCGTGCCGCCCTGTTTATGGTGGTGTTGTTGGGTATTAGTATGGCGGAGGCGTCGCTGTCCCTTACTGGTATCGCTAAACCAGAGTCACAGGAATATGAGAAGCAGCTGCACCACATGCTAAGTGCGGCGCTAAATTATTAAATATTTCTTAACTTTTATTAAGTAGGGTCAGGTACACTTTATTAAACACAGGCTACCCATAACAACTGCAATGACCTACTCCAATACTCAAATATCTAATTATTTGGGTTAAAATCGTCCTTAATATGTTCATGGTTTTATTAAGTCACCTATTAAGTAGGGTCAGGTACACTTTATTAAACACAGGCTACCCATAACAACTGCAATGACCTACTCCAATACTCAAATATCTAATTATTTGGGTTAAAATCGTCCTTAATATGTTCATGGTTTTATTAAGCCACCCATAATAACTTTCTAAAAATGCCCTGTATAAAAAGGAAGCTCACTAAAACTTTAATAGAACAGTTCAGTAAGTGAATATGTAATCATTGATAGGTTTGGTCGCTACCCGCATCGAAAAATATTTTAGGCCGTGCGTCGACAGCAGAAGAAATTGAGTTTTAAAACAGCCTAATTCAAGCTTTTAATTCGCATGTTTAACAACAAAGCCACTTAAACATTCGATCGTGTTGATTCTATAAACCCTTTAACATAATCAAGCTCTAAATCGTCATCGCGTACGCCTACATTGACACTTTTTTGCAGCCCTTTATTACCTATGCTTATACCTTTTATACCTAAACGGCTTTCGTGCGATGATACTAACCACTCTGGTAAGGCTGCCACGCCTCGATTAGCCGACACTAATTGCAGCATCATTTCGGTGGTTTCTATCGGTACTCTGCGTTTAGGTTGCACGTTAGCGGGGTCTAAAAATCGGGTGTATACATCTAATCGGTTGTAACCTACGGGCACGGTATAAAGTATTTCGTTCTCGAGATCTTGCGCAGTAATAAACGCTTTCTTGTAAAGTGGGTTTTGCTCGCTCACTACAATACATAAATTGTAGTTAAACACCGATCTAAAGTCTAAACCCTCTGTATTTACTGGGTCGGGTGTTATTAATACATCAATTTCATTGGCTTTTAGCGCTGCAACGCCATCAAATCTAAAGGCACTTTTTATTTCTACATCTACCTCTGGCCATGCTTTTAAAAATTGCTGAATTTTACCCATTAACCATTGCTCACACGGGTGACACTCCATTCCTATGCGCATTATTCCTCGACGGCCTTGGGCAAACTCTTGCAACACTCGCTCGGCATATTCAAATTCAACCAGCATTTTTTCAGCAAGCGAAAGTAAATAAAGCCCCGCCTGAGAATACACCAGCGTATTGCCTTTACGGTGCCACAGTTTAACGCCAAATCGACGCTCTAATTTAGTAATAGTATGGCTAATAGCCGACTGGCTTAGGTGTAAACTTTCAGCCGCGGCGGTCACGCTTTTAAGGCGATTAACCTCTTTGATTATGTGTAGATGATTACGCTCAAGCATTATGATTTAAATTCATTCCAAACCCAGATTTTATCATTAGTGTTCATAACTGTGTTTTGTTACATTATCACATTATACTATCAAATCTACACGCTTTGCTATTCGTACCAAAACATACACTGTAGCAAAAGGCTTACCAGTTAACGTATCGTCGGGAGAAACAGTACATGATCAACGACTCTATCTATACTTTTTTATTAATAGGTATAGGGGGCACAATAGTGTTAGATATTTACGCGGGGTTACTCGCTAAGTTTTTTGCTTTACCCGCCACAAATTGGCGATTAGTCGGGCGTTGGGTAGGCCATATGAAGTCAGGAAAATTTTGTCAGCCTGCACTACCTAAGGCCGAAAAAATACTCGGCGAGCTTGCCATTGGTTGGGCTGTACATTACCTAATAGGCATAGCGTATGGCTTAATATTAATGGTGTGCGTTGACACCCAATGGCTTAATTTGCCAACCATACTACCCACATTACTTGTTTCGTGGTTTGGCATAGTCGCCCCCTTTTTTATAATGATGCCAGGCATGGGAGCAGGTATGGCGGGTGCAAAAACACCTAACCCTACTGTAACGCGCATTAAAAGCTTTTTAGCCCACACTATATTTGGCATTGGCATGTTTTTAACCGCACTTGTGTTAGCATAATTCAAAAAAATTACTGTAGGAAAGCAATACCCATGAACATTTTAAACTTAACCACCTACTCTACACATATTAAAATAGTCGGTTTAATAGCTATTGTTATTTCAATAGCTGCGTGGAGCACAGACCTTTCGGGCATCGTTTATGTCTGCCCCTATTGTAGAGTGCAGCGTTCAGTAATTGGCCTTTTAGGTTTATTATTAATAACGCCCGCGGTTACACATTGGGTAGGCAAATATTTTGCTTTAGTGATTGGTTTTTTTGGCGCAACAGTGGCCGCTAATCAGCACTTTATGGGCTGGAAAAAAATATCAGCAGCTACCTTTGAATTTAAAGATAACTTGCTGATTGACCCATTTATTTTATCGGCCTTTGCATTAACAGGTATTATTGGTTTGACTTACTTGGCTGTTACAGCAACTAAAGCATCTGCTAAAGTTATTTAAATCACAGCGTTTAATATCAAGACAAGGCGCAGTTTTCATATAAAACATACGCCTTTTTTTGCGTACAGCCACCCAGCAAAAACAAATCCAACCAACTGATAAATAAGGACATTCTAAAGAATAAAACTCAACTTAACATTACTTATTACAAACTTAATTAAGAATATTAGCTCTACATCTAAGGTCAAATCAGATACAAAGTCAGACCTAAACTCAGGCATAAACTCGGACATAAATTTATCTAAAATTAGCTCAACTTTGACTTACCTTAGACTAACAAAGTGATAATTTTACAATAATTAGCGTGTAATCAGCCCATAATTTAAAAATAAAGTCAGTTTGCTCGATATTGTTACTGCCCTTCGCACTCGTTTTCGCTATAATGTTGCGCGCTCAAATTTAAGCTAATTTTTCATCCACTTTAAACAGGTAATTTGCATGTCTGTACAACAGCAGGAAGTCGATCTACGACGCACCTTCGCTATTATTAGTCATCCCGATGCGGGTAAAACAACGATCACTGAAAAAGTTTTACTTTTCGGTCAAGCGTTACAAAAAGCCGGTACCGTAAAAGGTAAAAAGTCTGGCCAACATGCAAAATCTGACTGGATGGAAATGGAAAAAGACCGTGGTATTTCAATTACTACCTCGGTTATGCAGTTTCCGTATAATGACTGTTTGGTAAACTTGCTTGATACCCCAGGCCATGAAGACTTCTCAGAAGATACTTACCGAACGCTAACCGCTGTTGACTCTTGTTTAATGGTTATCGATGTAGCAAAAGGTGTTGAAGCCCGAACCATTAAATTAATGGAAGTTACTCGTCTGCGTGATACCCCTATTATTACTTTCATGAACAAAATGGACCGCGACGTGCGCGACCCAATGGAAGTGATGGATGAAGTTGAAGACGTACTAAAAATTAAGTGCGCCCCTATTACTTGGCCAATTGGCATGGGTAAAGAGTTTAAAGGCGTTTATAACCTGTTAACTGATGAGATATTTTTATATCAAACAGGTCAAGGCCACACAATTCAAGAAAAGCGCGTTATTAAAGGTATTGATAACCCTGAGCTTGATAAAGTTATTGGTAACTATGCTGAAGATTTACGTGAGGAGCTCGAGCTTGTTGTTGGAGCTTCACATGAATTTAATCAAGAAGAATTCTTAAAAGGCGAATTAACACCGGTATTTTTTGGTACCGCATTAGGTAACTTTGGTGTTGACCATATGCTTGACGGTTTAACACAATGGGCACCTAAACCATTACCTCGTGAAACCTCTACTCGCACTGTAAATGCCGAAGAAGAAAAGTTTTCAGGTTTTGTTTTTAAAATTCAAGCCAACATGGACCCGAAACATCGTGACCGTATTGCCTTCATGCGTATTTGTTCAGGCAAGTATGAAAAAGGCATGAAAATGAAACAAGTGCGTATTGGCAAAGACGTTAAAATTGCTGATGCGGTAACTTTTATGGCTGGTGACCGTTCTAACGTAGAACAAGCATACGCGGGCGATATAATTGGTTTACATAACCACGGCAGCATTCAAATTGGCGATACCTTTACCGCTGGTGAAGATATGAAATTCAGTGGTATTCCAAACTTTGCCCCTGAAATGTTCCGCCGTATTCGTTTACGCGATCCTTTAAAAGCTAAGCAATTGCAAAAAGGCTTAATTCAGTTATCTGAAGAAGGTGCAGTACAAGTATTTAGACCTTTAAACTCTAACGACATGATCGTTGGCGCGGTTGGTGTATTACAGTTTGAAGTAGTGGTTCAGCGTTTAAAAACAGAATACAAAGTAGACGCAATTTACGAGCCTATTAGCGTTGCAACCGCGCGTTGGTGTACATGCGATAATGAACGTACGTTAGAGCAATTTCAAAAGAAAGCTTATGACAATCTCGCACTTGATGGCGGTGATAACTTAACTTACATCGCGCCAACTATGGTGAACTTAAGCCTAGCGCAGGAACGTCATCCGGATATTGTGTTTCATAAAACACGTGAGCACTAATCTGCTGAAATAGACGATGACAAGTAACTGATGACAAACCAAAGTCAATCACGTAATTTACCTATAAGCCTAATGCCTATCATTAGGCTTATTCATTCAAGTTAACACCACTAACTTGAACCTAAATTGAATAAGAGTTAAATAAAATGAATATTAGTAACATCCTAAGTGAAAAAGTTAGCGCAGCAATGACAGCAGCAGGTTTACCTGAAGGCACAAACCCTGCAATAAGTTTATCTAACCGTGCAAATTTTGGTGACTACCAAGCCAACGGTGTTATGGGTGCTGCTAAAAAATTAAAAACCAATCCACGCGAATTGGCCACTAAAGTGGTTGAAGCTTTGGACTTAACCGGTATCGCTGAAAAAGTTGAATTAGCTGGCCCGGGTTTTATTAATATTCATTTAGACAAAAATTGGTTAGCTGAGCAGTTAAACAACATATCAACCGATGCAAACCTAGGTGTAAGCCAGTCAGCTAAGCCACAAAACGTGGTTGTTGATTATTCAGCGCCTAACTTAGCTAAAGAAATGCACGTTGGTCACTTACGCTCAACCATTATTGGCGATGCAGTTGTTCGTGCACTTGAGTTTCGTGGTGAGCATGTTATTCGTCAAAATCACATGGGTGATTGGGGCACACAGTTTGGTATGTTGCTTGCGCACTTAAGTGATAAGTTAGCGTCAAATGAAGTTGCTGAAACAGCGCTAGCTGATTTAGAAAACTTTTACCGTGAAGCAAAAGTTCGTTTCGACGACGAAGAAGGTTTTGCTGACCGTGCCCGCGACTACGTAGTAAAACTGCAAAGTGGTGAAGCGCAATGTGCGGTACTTTGGCAACAATTTATCGACATCTCTATTGCTCACAGTGAAGACATTTACAAAAAACTTAATGTTACGTTAGCGCGTAAAGACATTATGGGTGAAAGTGCTTACAACGATGATTTATCAAATGTTATTGATGAATTAATGGCACAAAAAATAGCGATAGAAGATCAAGGTGCTAAAGTTGTTTTTATCAATGAAATGGCGAATAAAGACGGCGATCCTTCAGTATTTATCGTACAAAAATCAGGTGGCGGTTATTTATATGCTACAACTGATCTTTCTGCCTGTCGTTACCGTGTTGGAGAATTAAAAGCTGACCGTATTATTATTTTTACTGATGCTCGCCAAGCTCTACACTTTAAACAAGTCGAAATTGTTGCCCGTAAAGCAGGTTTCTTACCTGAACATGTCGGTTACGACCATTGTCCATTTGGTATGATGATGGGAGACGACGGCAAGCCGTTTAAAACCCGTACTGGCGGTACCATTAAACTTGCAGAATTACTTGATGAAGCCGTAGTTAGAGCCAAAGCGGTAATTGCAGAAAAAAATCCAGATTATTCAGAAGCTCATTTAACTGAAATTGCTGAAAAAGTAGGTATTGGCGCAGTTAAGTTTGCTGATTTATCAAAAAACCGTACCAGCGATTATATTTTCAACTGGAAAACCATGCTGAGCTTTGAAGGTGCTACAGCGCCTTACTTACAATATGCTTATTCTCGTATTCAAAGCATTTTCACCAAAGCAAGCTTTTCAATCGCTGACACTATGCCAGCCATTGTTATTAGCGAACCACAAGAAAAAGCCTTAGCACTAAAATTACTACAATTAGAAAATGTTATCGACTCGGTTATAAGTGAATGTACTCCTAACTTACTTTGTAATTACTTGTATGAACTTGCAAGCTTGTACATGAGTTTTTACGAGGCTTGCCCGATATTAAAAGATGATATTGCACTTGAGGTTAAACAATCACGATTAGCACTGAGTTACATCATTGCGAACACCCTTAAACAAGGTTTAGATATTTTAGGTATTGATGTAATGGAACGTATGTAAATTTCACGGAAAACTATGCTGTAGATGAAAATATTACTCATTGATAACAACGAGAACCAACTGCTCGAACTTAAACAAGAATTTGTTAAGTCTCGAGCTAAGCTTGCTCATGTTAACGGCTTAAATTCAGCGATTTCAGCCCTTTCAAAATATAATTTTAATGTCGTAATATGTACCGCCATTGTAGAAAAAAACGATGGCGACACGATACTTGACATGATCGCGAAAAAATTCCCAACGATTGTTCGCATTTTAATTAACGATAATGAGCAACAAGCTAATACCAGTGCGCATTATCGTTTCGCTCAGCCAATAGCGTGTAAAACAATTATTAGCACTATCGCGAATTTAGCTAATAACAATAAAGCAATAACTAAAGATATTATTGTTAAAACCGTTGCCAATACAAAAACGTTACCCAGCCCACCTAAAGTTTACATGCAACTTAATTCGATTTTAAAAGAGAGTAATACTGACTCACAGAAAATTGCCCAAATTATTCAACAAGACCCTGCGCTAACCGCCAAAGTATTACAGTTTTCAAACAAAACCTTTCCAACTGGCGCAAAACCCATGCTGAATATTACTGAGGCGATAACAAAGATGGGCATCGATACTCTGTGCTGTATCGTGATGACCTCAGAGCTATTCTCTTATACACCTAAAATTAAAGGTTTCTCGCTTCAAGACGAGCAGCTTCATTGTTTAGCTACGGCTAAATTAGCGGCTTCGATGGTAAAGCCGCATTTAAAACAAGACACCATGATTGCTGGTTTATTGCACGACATTGGCAAGGTTGTACTGTTTGAGATAAATGAAAGATTAACGGCATCATTTTTCACTCATCGTATTAACCAAGAAAACAACATCGAATTAGAAAATAAAATATTTGCTAGTGATCACTGCCATGTAGGTGGTTATTTGCTGCACATGTGGGGGTTTTCATATCAAATTATTGAAGCCACTATTTTGCATCACCGACCAGAAAAGCTATTACACAAAACTTTTGGCGTGGCGCAAGCTGTTTACCTTGCCAATGTACTTGTTCATCAACAAACACCAGATGAAGCTTTTATAAGCCATTACAAGCTCGCTAGTGTTATTGATGCGCTGACTCTGCGAGCAAAAAAACTTATTTAACTTGAACTGTGGGTAGTGAGTGCTTGATACGCAAGTGAATCAAAATTTTAGGCGATAAAGTAAATACTATAGCAAGGTGAACAGCATAAATAGACACCATCAATGCTTCATTTTATGCCATTTCTAAGGCAAAACGTTTATGAATAGCGAGTTATTTATCGACGCTTTAACGCTGATAATGGGTTAAAAGGGAGTATTGAGCAAGTGCTGCTTATCCGGAGTTAAGGTTATTTAATCTAATAATGGCATTCTAAAGTAACGAAGGTAATTAATATGACAAGTACTCTACGCTTTACCGACAGTCATTGTCATTTAGACTTTGAAAACTTTAATGCCAATTTTCCCAAGTTACTTGTGCAATGCCAACAAGCAAATATTCACAACATAATAATACCTAGTATTGGCCCTAAAAATTGGCAGAAAGTGCTTACACTTGCAGATGAACACAGCACCAAACAATTAACTTTGTCTCCCTGCTTAGGCATTCATCCTTGGTTTCTTAATGATTTAACAGCAAACAGTTTGGATGATTTAGCGCACTTAGTACAAAGTAATATCAACGATATTGTGGCGATTGGTGAAGCTGGCCTTGATGGTGTTATTGATAAAGAGCAAAATAATTTATCATTACAGATTCAAGTATTTGAACAACAAATTGATATAGCAAAAAAATTCGAATTACCAATAATTGTACATCACCGTAGAACACATCAAGATATAACCCGTATACTCAGAGCAAAGAAACTAACTCAAGGTGGTATTATTCATGCGTTCTCGGGCAGTTATCAGCAAGCTTGCCAGTACATTGATTTAGGCTTTAAATTGGGTATTGGCGGCACTATTACTTACCCAAGAGCAGAGAAAACCATTAAGGCAATTAAACGATTACCACTAGCAAGTTTAGTGTTAGAAACCGACGCTCCCTCCATGCCGTTATACGGTTTTCAGGGCCAAGATAACTCGCCGTTACACGTGATTAGTGTTTTTCAAGCTTTAGCTAATATACGCACTGAATCTACTGAAGAACTTGCCTATGCACTGCAAGAGAATATAACCGCCATTTTACCTAAGCTTAATAAGTCATAGTTTATTAATAGTAAATCCCTAAGATATTCTTTAGGGAGCACATAAGGGCGGGGTTAAGAGTAACTAGCTTAACGAATATTACTTCGTTGGAGGTCTGTAACCTTGTCGACTAAAACGGTTTAAACCACGAGTTAAGAGAAAACCAACAATACCTGCCACTATCATAAGTATTCTCATAATGTCGAATTGTGAACGGCTATTCTCGGCCAGATCATCAGCTAACAATGAACGATGCAGCGACAACCTAATATAACCGTATAACTGGTCACTTCTAAGCTCTTGAACAAATGGGAATATATCGTCAGTTTTATTGATTTTTCTAAGGCTAATACCGAATAAATCATTAATCGATTCAGCTTGCTCAGAACTCGCCATAGCTTGGCCTGAAGTATCATAAATATGCACACTTTTAACTAAAGGTTGCTGCATTAAAGAATCGGCATATTTTTGTAATTCATTGGGGTTTTGTGCCAAGTAAGGCATAGCACTAGTTGCCGCTTGTGCTAAATAAAGCTTACCAATTTTATTGGCATGAGCTTGAATGTGCATTTGCTGGGTGTCACGACTGCTAACCCAAAAGTCCATCACCAACACAATCAACAAAATCGCTATAGCTAATTGCAATATTTTATTATAAATCGACGATAATTTAGGGTATAAAGGCTGTTCTATTTGCTTCATCAAACGAATTTTTTCCTACATTTTTATAATGACAGTATAGAACTAAATTTAAACATTTTATACTAGGATAATCGTTTAAAAGCGTGTTTTTCAAATAAGGTATTTCCGTGACAATGCAACAAAAAATTATTCCTTTGAACGATATCCAACACTTAAACTTAGCACAATGGTTACCTGCTGACTCAGTCAGTAACGAAATGGCAATTGAGTTTGATCAAGCACAGCAAGCTTTTATCTTAAATGATGCAAATGAAATAACAGCAGACAGTAACTTATCAGAATTAATTGAATTGGTTGTTTTTAATGATATAAGCCTAGTCAACTTAGTTAATTTACTTAACGAGTGTGAAATAAGCTTAAATAGTTTACACGCAATTAATCAGCGAAATAACGCCACAAGCTATCGCTTTAGTGTAAAAGTTAATGACATAAAACAGGCGAGAAACCGTTTATCTGCTTTTAATATTGCAGCAAAAATTGAAGCAGCATTATTAATAAACGCACCAACACTTTCTACACCCGGTTTGTTAGTGATGGATATGGATTCAACCACCATTAAAATTGAGTGCATCGATGAAATAGCTGCGCTAGCGGGTGTTGGTGAAGAAGTTGCTGCGGTAACTGAACTCGCCATGCAAGGCGAATTAGATTTTAGCCAAAGTTTGCATCAACGCGTGGGAAAATTGCAAAATTCATCAGAAAATATTTTAGCGCAAGTCGCAGATAACATTCCGCTTATGGAAGGTTTAGAGACTTTAGTTACTGCATTGAAACAACACCAATGGCGTGTTGCTATTGCTTCAGGTGGCTTTACCTATTTTGCCGATCATTTAAAAAACATGCTATCACTTGATGCAGCTGTAGCTAACGTGTTGGAAATAAAAGACAACAAGCTAACCGGTAAAGTTTTAGGCGATGTAATTGACGCACAAGCTAAAGCAGATACCTTAGTGCAACTCACTAGCGACTTTAATATAGCGCCAACGCAAACTGTTGCTATGGGCGATGGCGCTAACGATTTAGTGATGATGGCAGCAGCACATTTAGGTGTCGCCTTTCATGCAAAACCATTAGTACTCGCTCAAGCAGACGCTTGTATTACTAAGTCTGGATTAGATTGTTTATTGCATTGGCTTAAGTAATAAAACTAGGGTAGCCACTTGTTGTAGCTACCCGTTAAGTTCTGGTTATGAGCTCTAGATTATAGACTAAAATGCAACAGAGTTGTGCTCCAACATTTTAGCCGAACCTCTTAACCAACAGTTCAATAGCTAAGCACTTATCTGAACTCTTAGCTAAACTCTTAGCTAAACAATTAACTTGTTAATCGCCAAATTGAAAACGAATTCCTGCGTTAACCGTAAAGCCATCGTTTCTTGACCAAATATCAGTTGTCCATCTGCCGCTAGGTGCTTGTTCAGGCAACAACAAAGGATCTTCTTTAGTTTGTCGCACATTAAGCAGGTTTTCAGCATTAACAAAGAAGCTAACTTTACCTACCGTTATTTGACCTAACAAACCTAAATGCCAATAAGCTTTGCTTCGATCGCGGTATGGGTTATTTTCAAGCTGTTGTGTACCTGTATAGTAGGCTTCAAACCCTAGCAAATGGCTGCCGTGTTCTTCCCACATAACCACAAGGCCTGCAGAGTGTTGAGGTGTTAATGCTAAAGGTACTCGATTAAAACCTTCGTCACTTTCTTTCGTCGCGTCAGTATACAAATAACTGCCGGTAAACTTAATATCACGCCAGCGATAACGTATTAATACTTCAGCGCCGCTTATTTCACTTTCACCAATAGCATTAACAATACGAACTTGTTTACCTGAAACTTGCTCTGCAGCGTCAATAACCTCTAACTCTGTAACATTATCAATTGTTGAAGAAAATAACGTCAGGCTTGTTTCTAAATCACCCATCACATAACTAATATCTAAAGAAGCTGTAGATGCTTGCTCTTCTTCAAGTTTTTCAAGTGATTCAAGGCGCGATAATCCGGTTTCATCAAGATCTTCAATAAATGGGCTAGGCGCGAAAAAGCCCTGCCCGTATGCACCTCTGAAAGTCCAGTTTTCCGGGTTATACAACACCGAAATCCGTGGGCTTACTTGCGTGCCATATTCACTATGCCAGTCAGTACGAGCACTAAACGACATTGAAACTAAATCACTTGCTTCATAATCAAGTTGCGAGAATAACCCCGGCACTTGATAAGAATAATCAAATTCAGGAAAGGTGTCAGAGGCGAACTTTTCCGATTGAAGCGCCAAGCCAACTAACCAAGCCGTTTTATCAGAATACCCCGACAAGCTGGTCTCTATTAAATAACTTTCGTGGCTATCGTCTTCTAGCACAGCACCATATTCATGCTCATGGTCTTGATTCATAGCTGAACCACGCCAATTTAAATTCAATACGTCGCCTAACGGTTGGTCATAAATAAAACCAATATCGGTTCTAAGGGTATTCTGAGTCAGCGGGAATTCATTGCCATCGCTTAACTCAACACCATCTAAAGTACCGCCATCTCTTTGCTCTTTCATTACACCTAGGGTTAGGTATAAATTTGCGCCACTGTCGTCTTGCCAATAAAATCGAGGGCGAATACTGCCTCTTTCATATCCCGCTAAATCAATCCAGCCATCGTCATCGAAATCTTGCTCTTCTTGATGATGAATTCCGGTAGTTACTGATGCACTTAAGCTTTCAGTTAATGGTGATGCAAAGTATGAGGTAATATCTTGGCCATTTTTAGAAGTCGCATTTACCAATACCTCGCCTTCATATTCATTTGAAGGCGTTCGCGAGATCAAATTTATTACCCCGCCAAGTGCTGAACCGCCATAAAGTGAAGAGGCAGAGCCTTTAATTATTTCAACATTAGCAAGGTCGGTAGGTGGAATTTGTAACAAACCAATTGAAGCCGTTTGGCCACCATACAAAGGTAAACCATCACTTAACAGTTGTGTATAACGCCCATATAAACCTTGTAATCGAATGTTAGCACTACCTAGAGCTGGCGAAGTGTTTTGTACTCTAACACCACCTGTTTCAGCGACTAACATAGAAATATTGCCTGGGCGCATCAGGGCTTTTTCTTGTATTTCTTCACCGTTAATAATTTCAGTGCGTGTTGCCGATTCGGTAACAATACGCCCTAAACGAGAAGCGCTGACTTGGATTCTTTCAATTGGCCCATCATGATGATCATGATGTTCAGCTTTATCATGCTGGTCGTGTTCTTTGTTCTGAACATTGTTATGAGCACTAGTCTGCTCAGTTTTATGCTCATGCTTATGTTCATTGTTTTTTTCATTTGCGCAGGCAAAAACAGGTATTAACAGTAGTGCTGCGGGTGTAATTAATGACTTTTCAAACATGTTAACCTCAGGGAATACTTAGCAGTTAATCAGCATAATACTGTGAATTAACTTGCTGTTTTTTTAAGTTGTATATAGCTTTTATATAGCTAGTTGGATAAGTATTTACGAGGTAAAAATGGGGGGGCGATAAAGTAAACTCGTCATGTTTTTGGGCTGGTTTGCCAGTGGTAACCAAACCGCTTTATTTAACGAATAATTTTTAGCCGCATAACCTTCAGTTTCAACATACATGAATGATGAACACGCATTAGCAATGCAGTTACAATCGAGATCACAACAGTCAATTCCACAGCAATCTTCTGAGCTTTTCGAGTCTGATGCCGCTGAGCTTTTATGTTGCGCTTGTGCACTCACATTTGTATGAGCACTAACAGGAGTCGCGTTTTCTGACGTTTCACACGACATAGCGCTATTAAAAGCGATTGCTTGACCAACAAAGGCAATAAGCATAAACGCTGTAAATAAAACTCGTGAAATTGATTTGATCATAAAAACTCTGCTTACTATCGAGGTTACATTATAAGTTTATATTTTCTATAAGTGAATAAACTCTTATAAGCTTTTGAAAATAAATGCCAATTTAAATGAAAGTCATTACTGCATTATATGTACTTTAAGGTAAAAGGTCGTAATATAAACTTACCCTCGCATTAATTACAACACCCTTAATTGTTATCGCATTAACCTATAACGAAAAACCACTTCTTGAGTTATATCGAAAATTTGCGCTATGCCAGCAACACTCCATATTTCTTGCTCTATCTGCTTACCACGGTGAATGGCATAACCACTAATATAATTAAGCTCAGGGTGAAGGTGACTCATATCAGGCTCCGCTGCGCGCGAAAGTTTTACCATCACGCAAAAAAATTGTCCGCTTTTCAATGCTTGATGAATAAACGTTTGTTTTAACGCTTCGGTATTAAGTTCAGTCGAGAGTTTTATTTTTACGGCTTTTTCTACCTGTTCAATACTTGGGTCTATCGCAATATAAAGTATTTCATTACTGGCAGTTTCGCTTTGTTGCATTTTTTTGAGTTTAGCGGTCAAACTCGTCATAAACCCGGCATGACCCAATATAGGGTATAAATTATAATGAGATTTACGTTCGCTCAATTGCGCCATTTCAGCCATGAATTTACTACTAGAGTCTCCACTAGCAATAACTTCTGTTTTATAACGACTACCACTTGTTTGTATTACCAAGGCCGGAATAGTAGAGCTTGCACTGTAAATATTTCTTAATGCTTTAGCTAAGCCTGGGCTGGCCATTACATACTCGTCTGAGGTTAATTTATCACGGTTCTTATCAATTAGAGCTTTAAAAAACTTACGGCCAATATGCTGATGTTTTTCAACAAAAACACGTAAATTAACAATAGTTTTAGCTCGATTAATCCGCATGACTTCATAAGGCAAAGCGCTTAAATCAAAGCTTGAGGTTATTTTTTGCAACTTAGGAAGTGCTAAATAAACAATGTCACCAACAATTAAACTTGTACTTTGCTCTAATTCAACTTTTAAACCAGAAGTAGAAAAGTTGATTGAAACGCCCTTTGAAGTAACACCATTTATGTTTACATTTGCAGGGGTTTTATAGGTAAAACGCAACTCTTGTCGTTTATTTCTATAATTAATACCCACTTCATCAACACTAAAAGGTTTGCTTAAACGTTTATGGCCAAACCTTTTTAGTTTTACCGTATTAACGCCTTCATAAGAGAGCGACTGATAAGCAATGGTACTGTCGGCATGCGTTACATCTTTTACAACAACCATATAAGGTGTTTGGTTTATTAAGGCGCTAATGTCTTCAGGTATGGGAGCATTTAAATATTCGTCTTGTTTAGTGGTGCTATTGGCTAAAGTAAAATGCGACTCTGCACGTTCAGGCGCTATATCAACTAAATTTAACTGGGTAACTAAAAAGTTTTCTTTATTTGCCGCAAAGCCTAAAAATTGCAACATAAACTCAGGGTCTTCACTTAGTTGTAACTCATCAGCGGTATAAAAATAAAACTTACCTTGGCTACGATGAATAAAGCTAAAAACCAATAAAGATTTTTTTCTCGCGGCTAATTTTTTTAGTCTCACGATGCGCTCAGGAGAAAGTAAGCAGTAAAGTGTTGAGTAGCGTTTTTCGTCTTGCCAATACTGATATAAATTTTGATTGTTATTACAAGTAAGTGCATATTTTGGCGATAATACATTTACATTCTTTTCTATAAAAACAGGTAGTTCATTTGACTTGGGTAGAACGAACTGTTCAAAACTACGCGTTTGCAAAGCCCGAATGGTATTGTCTAAATTAATTTTATAACGACGCTTATTCGTTCGAATAAAACTCATTAAATATTTTGTAAAGTTTTCTGACTCTGTTCTATCTTCGATAATTCTTTGTACGCCAACGAGCTGCATATTATCTAAAACAGTTACATTTTTAACTTCGTAGAGAAATTCGCTGTCTTCGGTAAGTTGATGTTGTTCTTCTAAGCCGATAAAACGCAGCGTAATTTTTTGCCCTATTTCGATGGCGCTAGAGTCGTTAATTCTGAACTTACAGCCATGCACACTAATATCCGAGCTTGAGCATTTAAATTCGTTTGTAGTATCTAGCATGACCTTAATCGAAATAACAAAATTCATGCGTTCTTCATTACGATCATGATACGCGCCAAAGCGATGGAATTTGGCTGGAAATTGCGACTTTTCAAATATCTTATTATCGGCGGGTTGGCTTTTTGCCGTATTCGTTTTTTCTTTTTGATAAATAACTCGAAAGTTATTCTCTGTATTCATAACTTCTTCGTAGACACCTAAAGTATAAGCACCGTAGCGAGAAAATGCGGAGGTAAATACCGAAATAGCCAAACTGTCTAGGTAGTGAATTCTGCCTTCATGCTCAAAGGCTTTGCACTCTCCATCAACATAGCCTCTTAAATCAATCAAACGACTACAAGGTGTAGCTAAACGCTTTATTTCCATTTTTAAAAGAAAGCGTTCAGTTTTAGGAATATCTTTTGTGACAGCATTAAACCTAGCTTCAAAGTCATTATTTAAGACTTGGCTACTAAGTTCAGTAATAATTTTTTGGTATTTTGAAAAATCTTTATTCATTTACACTTCAATATCTTTACAATAAAGAAAACTACTCATCAAATATTGCGCTAGTATATGCGGCTTGTAGTAAATATTCACTACCCGCTGTGCACAATATTGAAAAGTAACTCGTTTATATTTAACTGTTTTAAAGCAATAACCATACCTTTTAAATTATTATAGAAGCCGAGAAACAATAAATATAAACTTAACACCTAAAACCATAACAAAAACACTTTAAGTTATTAATTACAAAGTAAAAAATAAATTTCACACTCAATATAAAAGGTCGTTATTGATTAATAAATGGTATTGTCATCATTTTGACTACCTTAAATCAGAAAGAAAATAATTTAAGAAATAGGCAGCCAAATGGCAAAGTTAGCAAAAATAGAATTCGTTTGTACCGATTGCGGCATGAACTACCCGCGTTGGCAAGGTCAGTGTCGATGTGGTGCTTGGAATACCTTGGCAGAAATGAAAATCTCGCCAAATCAAAGTAAAAGTGCCACCAAAAGTCGTACGGTATCTGCTGGTTATGCAGGCGGCACGGGTGGCGGTTCGAAGAAAATAAATGATGTTGAAACCACAGAGGCTGAAAAGCAATTAACCGGCATAGGCGAGCTTGACCGCGTATTATGTGGCGGCGTTACCACCGGCTCAGTCAATATTATATCAGGCGATCCGGGTGCAGGTAAAACCACCTTACTTTCGGATTTAGTCGCTCGCATGTCACAATTAATGCCGTCGCTTTACTGTACCGCAGAAGAGTCGCTGTCGCAGTTTAAAAACAGAGTGCAGCGCTTAAAGCTTGATTATAATCCTGACGAATTATATTTATTATCTGAAACCAGTGTTGAAGCGATTATTGAAGAGCTAGAACAAAAGAAAATCAAGTTCGCAGTAATTGACTCCATTCAAGCGGTAGTTACCGACAATGCCAATGGTAGCCCAGGCTCACCTTCACAAGTAAAAGGCGCAGCGCAAGCATTAACGCAATACTGTAAACAAAATAACGTTACTATGTTTTTAATTGCTCACGTGAATAAAAACAACGAAATTGCTGGCCCTCAAACTTTAGTACACATTGTTGATGCCCTGCTACATATTGACACCAACGATGGCCAAATACGTACCTTACGCGCTAATAAAAACCGCTTTGGTGATATTGATACCGTTGGTATTTTCAAGATGTGTGAACGCGGCATGCTTAGCGTTGATAACCCGAGTGAAATATTTTTATCCGGCTCAAGCACTGAATCTCCGGGCTCTGCCATTACCTGTATTCGCAAAGGTAACCGTAACTTGTTGCTCGAAATTCAATGTTTAACCACTGAAACCGAGGCTGAGTTTCCACAACGTGTTTGTGTTGGCTTGAACATGAATCGCATAAAAATGTTAACCGGTATTTTGCGTAAACACACCAAAACAAAAATTTATCACGATACCTTTTTCAACATTATTGGCGGCTTAAAAATAGATGAGTCAGAAACCTGTATTGATCTTGCCCTCGTTACCGCCCTACTCAGCAGCTTAAATGAATTTGTTATTCCAAGAACCACCTGCATTATGGGTGAACTTAGTTTAAATGGAGATGTGCGCCCAATAGACAGCGGCGTACCACGAGTAAAAGAAGCCGCCCAACATGGCTTTCAAGAGATATTTATTCCATTTCGAAACTATCATAAATCAATGGAAGGTTTAGGGGCTAAAATCACCCCAGTTAAAACTATTCATGAATTAATTGAGTTGATTAAATAGAAGATGAGCACATTGAGTGCTTGGATTACTGAAAATAAGAGTTGTGTATTCAGCGCCAATCAACTGACTTTAGCAGTTTACAAAAGTGGAGACGAACCAATCCCTGCAGTTATAGTACGTAAAGTTGTTATGTTTAGGAGCATCAAAATATGCAATTAATCATCACCCTTCTGCTCTTAGTATCAGCGTATTCTTATGCAAATACAGAGCAGCTAAAAATCAATAAATTAGCTGATAACGTATATCAACATGTTTCTTATAAAGTAATAGAACCTTGGGGAAAGGTTGCGGCATCTGGTTTAGTTGTTGTCGATGGAAATAATGCTCACATAATTGATACCCCTTGGGGAGAAAAACCAACTAAAGAGTTAATCGATTGGATACACACAAAAGGTTTCAGTATTAAAAGCAGTGTAGTTACACACTTTCACGATGATGCAAGCGGCGGCATGCCATTACTGAATATGGCTAATATAAAAACATACGCTACAGCTAAAACTAACGCATTACTTGATTTAGAAAATAAAGCACAATCTAGTCATGAAATTCCAAGTAATTCATTTGAGTTAGTTAAAAATACTATCGAAATATTTTACCCTGGCAATGGCCATACAGAAGATAATATTGTGGTATGGCTTGCACAGCATAAAATTTTATTTGGCGGCTGTTTCGTCAAAAGTCTTCATAGTAAAAACTTAGGGAATACGGCGGACGCTTCAATAGAAGTATGGCCAGCCTCAATACAAAATGTTTTAAATAAATACCCTGATATTGAAACCGTTGTTCCAGGACACGGTAAAATAGGCAATGTTAATTTACTTAAACACACTGCTAAGTTGGCTTTAGAAGCAAAAAATTTATAAATTACTCACTCAAGTTAATTAACCGTGGCTTTGTTGAATACACTTCAACGAGCCTGACTCTATAAGCATATATAGGATTTAAGAGATATTAATGGCTCATTTAAAGTTTTATTTACTAGGGCTGTTTACCTTTGCTTTAAGTTTTTGGGAGCTTTTTGTTGCAATAGTAAATGGTCAATTTAACATGCTGCATACTCTATTCTTAAGCTTTGGCTTAATCGGGGCTACTTTGTGCATTTTAGGTAAACTGCCTCATGTGGCTAAATGGTCACTGACTATATTTTACTTTCTGCAACTAGTGTTTATATACTCAGAATCTTTTAGTATGAAATTTATTGCTGGCTTTGCATTGCCAGTGCACTACTTTTTACGAAACCATAGCGGCTTAGAACAAACCATTAGCCACCCAACGGGTTTAGGCTTAAACTTGTTTGCTTTGGTAATGTTATTGGTTTTGCGGAAAATTTATCAAGATAAAACAGCCACATAAAGCATTCGGGTAATATAAATTACAATAACCCATTAATAGAGTGTTCAATATTATAAAAGGAAGTTAAATGAGAATAGCCGTATTAGGGGCAACAGGGATGATTGGGCATCATACCGCTATAGCCATTGTAGCAAGAGGCCATGAGCTGACCATTGTTCACCGTGAGTCTTCAGATATGAGTAAAGTCCAACACTTACCTTATACCTCTGCGATAGCAGATTTATCTGATGAACAAGCCTTAAGAGAAGCCTTTGCAAATGTTGACGCGGTAATTAACTGCGCAGCGCCTTATCCTACAACTCCTATTCCTTGGCAGGAAGAAGTTAACAATTCACTTACCAAAATGGAAAGCTTTTACAAAGCTTGCGAGCAAAAGCACCTTCAAAAAATAGTGTATTTGGGCGCTGCTATTGCTTTAAAAAAACACCCCGAAGGTTTACCAGCCAATGAAACGCTAGAATACTCAGCAGCACCTGCTAATAAAAACCCTTACATTCAAGCTAAATGGGCCATGGATGTGCAAGCAATGAACAAAGCAAAAGCAGGATTACCGGTCGTTATTGGCATTCCTTCAATGACCTTTGGCGAATACGACTATGGCCCTTCTACGGGGCAATTACTGGTTGGCGTAGCGAATCAATCGTTACCGGGTTATGTAAAAGGCGACCGTAATGTAATTTATGCTGGCGACGCAGGCCTAGGGCTTACCCTTGCTTGTGAAAAAGGCGTACCGGGCGCAAGATATTTATTTACTGGCAATAATATCGCTATGGATGATTTAGTGTCGTTAATGGCTAAAGTCAGTAAAGCCCCTGTTCTAAAAAGCACACCTTTGTTTGTTGCAAAAATTATAGCGAAAATTCAGCACTTTAAATACAAACGTGGTAATGCAGACCTACCTAAAATTAGTGATACGGCGATAGCAGTGATGTCTTCAGGGCAATTTTTAGATGGCACTAAAGCACAAAAAGAACTTGGGTTTAAGGCCACACACTCAATAAAAGAAGCCATTCAAAAAGCTCATGATTGGTTTGTTGAAGTTGGGTATATTAAATAAGAAAGCGCTAAGTTACATATTTGCAGTTAGATCTCATTTCGGCTAAATAAAGCTTTGTTACTTTATCTTTAAGTGATGATGACTGAATCAGTAGGTCAGGGTTAGTAATATCTAGCCCATTAGCTTTGAGCGTATTGGTAAATCCCTATAGCTATTAATTATATTTAGTACTAAAATAAGGTCTTATTTAAACACTTAATTGGTGACTGTAATGAGACAAGTTTTAGCCGATTGTTCTGCCAGTATTTCAGAACTAAAAAAAAACCCTACCGCTTTACTGAATGAGGCTGAAGGCTCAGCAATAGCGATACTCAACCATAATAAACCTGCAGCTTATTTGGTTCCTGCTGAAACCTATGAATTGATGATGGATCTGTTGGATGACTATGAATTAGCCCGAATAGTCGAAGATCGCCGAGGTGACTTATCAACGGCAATTGAAGTTAGTATTGATGACTTATAAATTAAAGTTTTTACCTGCGGCTAAAAAAGAGTGGGATAAATTAGCTAAACCACTACAAAAACAGTTTAAAAAGAAGTTAGCGGAAAGGCTTGTTAATCCCCATGTTCAATCAGCAAAACTTAAAGGTTACGACTCAGTTTATAAAATAAAACTACGTACGGTAGGTTATCGACTGGCATACGAAGTACTAGATGACGAGATTGTTATTTATGTTTTAGCTGTAGGTAAACGAGATAAAAATTCTATCTACAAAAAATTAGCATCTAGAGCTGTGTAATAATAGTAATCGATACATTAGTTAGAGTGGGTATCCTCGTTAATTCTTAATTCTTTGCTCGTTAATTAATGGGGCATTTTCAACGTATTAATTTCACAATTCTCAATGCTTTGGTTATGCTACTGTTCATTATAAAATTTTATTGCGAATCCCTACTATGTTGCCTTTACTTCGTATCTTGTTAATTGAGCAAGACCCTGTCACCTTGCAAGCGCTTTCAGCTAACCTGTCGATAACTATTCCTAATTTTGAGCGCAGTGATATCCATATCGATATTATTGAATGTCTAGAGCTCAAGCAAGCGTTGGAATGTGTAGAGAAAGATGGTGATATTCAGGCTGTGGTGCTTAGTTGGGACGTACACAACAAGGTTGGCGAGCGAACTTATAGTCGCTTTATAGAGCAGTTAAAGGCGATTCGTATTGAGTTGCCGGTTTATGTTATCGGCGACGATACTAAAGGTTTGGAGATAGTCAATGAGTCTGATGACATCGAGTCTTTCTTCTTTAAAGATGAGGTAATGTCTGATCCGGAAGCGATCTTAGGTTATATGATCAACGACTTCGATGATCGAGCGGAAACCCCATTTTGGACAGCATATCGCCGTTATGTTGGCGAATCGAACGATTCATGGCACACACCTGGACATAGTGGTGGCTCTAGCTTTAGAAACTCTCCTTATATCAAAGATTTTTATCAGTTTTACGGTCGCAATGTATTTGTTGGCGACCTGTCGGTTTCGGTAGATTCGTTAGGTTCATTGTCAGATAGCACTAATACCATTGGCCGAGCCCAAGAGTCGGCAGCTGCGACCTTTGAAGTTAAGCATACCTATTTCGTGACGAACGGCTCATCCACCTCAAATAAAATCATCTTGCAGACACTGCTGCGCAAGGGTGATAAAGTTATTATCGACCGAAATTGCCATAAGTCTGTGCATTATGGCATTTTGCAATCAGGCAGTTTACCGGTTTATTTATCGAGTATTTTAAATCCTAAATATGGCATCTTCGCGCCGCCATCGTTAGCCGACATAAAACAAGCGATTGAACAGAATACCGATGCTAAATTACTGGTACTCACAGGCTGTACCTACGACGGGCTGCTGAGCGATCTGAAACAAGTGGTCGATTTTGCCCATCAACATGGTATTAAGGTGTTTATCGACGAAGCTTGGTTTGCTTACTCTCTTTTTCACCCCAGCTTACGTTATTATTCAGCCATTCATGCCGGGGCTGACTACATCACCCATTCAGCGCACAAAGTGGTATCGGCGTTTTCTCAAGCGTCTTATATTCATGTCAACGATCCAGATTTCGATGCCGACTTCTTTCGAGAGATTTACAGTATTTACGCCAGCACATCACCAAAGTATCAGCTTATAGCCTCGCTTGACGTCTGCCAAAAGCAATTGGAGATGGAAGGTTATAAGTTGCTCAATGCCTTGTTGAACCATGTTGAAGAATTTAAACAACAGATGGCCTCGCTAAAGCAAATTAAAGTGCTAGGTAAGCAAGACTTTATGGAAATATTCCCACACTTTAGTGCAGACAACATGGGTCACGATCCACTGAAGATTCTCATCGACATTAGCGAGTTGCCTTATTCATTAAAAGATATTCATAAATTCCTGCTGGATGAAATTGGCTTAGAAATAGAAAAATACACCCACAGTACCATCTTGGTGTTACTAACGCTTGGCGGCACGCGTTCAAAGATCATTCGCCTATACAATGCCTTGAAGAAGCTCGACAGCGGTAAGGTTAAACTGTCAACATCGACGAGACGAACTCGTTTGCCAGAGAGTTTACCTGCTATAGACTTAGCTTGTATCCCAAGCGATGCTTTCTATGGCGAGCGCGAATCTGTACCTATCAGTAAAAGCAATAAGCGCATTTGTGCCGGTTTAGTTACGCCATATCCACCGGGTATTCCACTGTTAGTGCCTGGCCAACATATCACTGAAGATCATATAGAATACCTGAAAGAGTTGGCAGGACAAGGGTTGACAATTCAGGGCAGTTTCGATGGCGAAATCTATGTGCTTAAAGGCAAGATTGAGCAGTAAAACTGTGCTTTAATAGCGTCACGCGCCTGTGTACTGCGCAGCAGTGTCACAAGACATTCCTGCGCAGTAAACAAGGTAACTTTAATTTAAGTTACCTTCGAGAGCTTAGGATGCTCAGTTCGTGTCACCTGTATGTATTACTGTAGGTTCAGTCAGGCGTGTGACTAAAAGCTGCTCGACTTTGAAACCATCAACGTCTATGGCTTCAAATTTATAACCGTCGAGGATCACGTAATCGGTACGCTTTGGTAGACGTTTCAATGTATAGATCAAAAACCCGGCAAGAGTTTCATACTGGTTAGCCTCGGGAAATATATCTATCTCTAGCAACTTCATCAGGTCGACTATGGGCGTTACGCCATCAACTAACCAAGAGTTGGCATCACGTTCAACAATTTGCTCTTCGCCGTGCATAGTCACTAGGTTACCCATAAAACTACTCATTAAGTCTTTTAACGTCACGAGACCTACGACCATACCATATTCGTTAACCACTATCGCAAAAGGCTGCAGCGCCGTTTTAAACTCGTTAAGGGCTTCTGACAGGGTTAGGGTCTCGGGTAAATAAAACAGTTCAGTTTGGATCATACTGTCTTTCAAATGGGCAGATTCGCCCTTAAGCAGTTGGCGTAATATTTGTTTCGACTCCACCGAACCTATAACGCGCTCCAAATGACCATCACATACTAAGAAGTTATTATGTGGGTGTTCTAGAATTTTAGCGCTGATGGTTTCGCTGTCATCATTAATGTCAAAATAAACGATAGAGTCTCGTGTGGTCATCGCGGTTGGCAAAGTACGCCCTTCAAGTTCGAACACATTACCCAGCAGGTGATATTCTTGTTGCTGCAACGAACCATGCTCTGCTCCTGCGTCCATCATGGCGACAATATCTTCGGTAGTAACCACGTCCTCACGTACTGTCGGCACCTTAAAAATACGTAAGATCAGGTTCGTAATGCTGTTAAATAACATCACAAATGGCTTTAACGTATAGGTGATTGTATTCATCAAACCAACGATTTTTACAGCAACAGCTTCAGGCATAATCATAGCAATGCGTTTCGGCAATAAATCAGCAAATAAGATAAATAACGATGTAATGGCTAAGAAAGACAGCACGAAGCTAATTTGTTCTGCCAGTGCACCTGTATACACCAGCGCCACTAATTTAGCGGTATAAGGCGTCAGAGTTTGTTCACCAATAATACCGCCTAAGATAGCGATGGCATTGAGGGCGATTTGGATCATGGCGAAGAAATTGCCGGGCTGCTCTTGCAGTCGAATAACTGCTTTGGCTTTTTCATTGCCTTCATCAGCCATAACTCTTAATTTGATTTTCCGCGCAGCGGCGATGGAAATCTCCGACATAGCAAACAAGGCACCAAATAATATCAATATGGCGATACCTAATAAGTCACTCATGTTTTTCTCCAATTCACCGAGTTGACTGGGTGCCAACTATCGTCTTACGTTACTAAAAAAGTGAGCAATTATTATTGAATATTAGTTAGACAGCAACAAAATTTATTCATAACATTGAAAAATAAAGTTATCGAATAAAAATCAACACCTTACATCGGAAGTTTAATTTTATTTTATTTTGGTTTTGTGCAGTATAATGTCATAAAGTTACTATTACAGATGCAGGTCTTGGCACTATTCAAATTCTCCCCTGTTATTATGGCGCATTAACAATTTATTATGGGTGGCTTAATAAGTTCTTTGAAGCTTGTTTGAATAGCGCTTAGCCACTTTACCACCACATTAAACAGAGCCAATTACCTTTGTGTAACAGGCAAAGCTTGCCTGAAATTCACCAGATGATGAAAAAGCAGTAAAAATAGACAACATCCCCCCTTATTTACTTAATGAATAGACCTACTAAAGCAAAAGTAACCTTCCCTTTCTATGTTTGGTTATTTTACAAAGTTAATATGAGTGGCTTGATAATTGCCAGGAAAGTTGAAACCTAAAACCTCTGTGATACTATAGTGATACATTATTTAAATACTAAATAGGGTTTATCATGAGAGTTGAACTGGTTACAACACTTAAACGTCAAGCCACCAAAATACTCGCTGAACTCCACACATCCAAAGAGCCAGTGTTAATTACTGAGCACGGCCAACCATCGGCTTATTTAGTTGATGTTGAAGATTATGAATTTATGCAACAACGGATGGCAATTCTGGAAGGTGTTGCACGGGGTGAGCAAGCAATTAGAAATGGTAATACATTATCTAATCAAGAAGCAAAAGAGAAAATGAGCAAATGGCTGAAGTAATATGGATAGCACCCGCTCTTGATGAATTAAACGAGGTTGCTGAATATATTGCTTTAAGTAATATTGCTGCAGCTAAAAAGTTAACGCAAAAAATATTTGATAAAATATCTAGGTTAGAAAGTCATCCTGAATCAGGTAAAAAGCCAGTTGAATTAAGTAACTTAAATTACCGTGAGATTAATATTAATCCTTGTCGTATATTCTATAAAGTTGATGCCGAAAAAGTTTATATTTTACATGTCATGCGTCAAGAGCCAGATCTACGTAGATTTCTACTACAGAAATAATAAGTCGTGGTCTGTCCCCGGCTACTCAGTTCAATGGGTTATTTGATACCAAAAGAGCCAAGAGTCGAATCGCACAGTTCAACAACTAAAAGCAAAGGCTAGCATGACAAAACTTAACATACCTTTCATTGGTTTAGATACTGAATAAATGGGATTAGGGTCTGAGCGACGCCAAAAATATCAGTTAGGGTGACTGTCCTCGTTAATTCTGGTTATTTTACAACGTTATTATGGGTGGCTTGATAAATTCGCTTGATAAATTCGATAGTTATGTTGCTACGACACCCAACCTAATAACTTGGGAAAAACTTGAATTAAACCAGTCTGTTGCCAGATAGGATAACCTAATATACCAATAGTTAAACCCCAAAATAAACCAAACCATATAGAGTTTTCTGGATTGTTACTTTTAGGCCAAATCACACCACGCCCTGCAAATGACAAGACAAAAACCAAAATAAGAATTTCAAGGATTAACCAACTAGAGAAAAGAGCTGCTAAAGCTAAGGTAATAAATGCGAATAGTACCGACAATCCTTTAGGTTTCATCTAAATCCTTTTTGCAACATAACGCTTAACATATGGGGATTTTAGGAGCGCTTTTTCAGCGAGTAAAATTCCCACCATGATGTTTTTGTTACACCTACTTTTTCTCGACACTGGTTTCCCACCCGTCATACCGACCACCTAACTCTCGTGCTTTTCTGCCTAATTTAATCGTATGGTTGGTTATATTCCCAAGATACATTGCTCCAACATGACTAAATTTTGTGTAGCACTCAGAGCTATCTTCATCTTTACCGGTAAAATGTAATTCATAATTTTCTGACTTGGCCCATTCTGCAAAGTAATTGCATGAAGAGTCACTTGGGAAATACGCCCAGTGGATAACTTCCCTCTCTTTATCTTTCATATCGCCGTTTTCAGACAGTGAATCCAAAACTTTCAAATCCTGAATTACCTGCCAGTCGTCATCTGTTGGATAAAGCTGATCCCAATAGAATTTTTTGTCTGTATCTTTCTCGTGCACGTACTGCATTTGGTAAGAAGTTTCAGCTGTTACTTCAGCAATTATTTCTAATGCCTGCTTTTCTTCTCTGTTTAGATAAAAATAAAAGAAACGATGACCATCAACTGTTACGCGCCCAACATAAACACCGCCAACCTCAGAAAATTTTTCATCTAGCATTTCATCAATTTTAGATAATTGAAGATACTCCTCATTTGTTGGCATGCCTGTTTCTGATGGGTTTTTAAGTGGAAGTTTGATTCTCAAAACGTTGTGACGAGGGTCTGATTCTGCAACCTCTCCATAACCGTGATTGTAGGATATCCAAGCTTGGTCTTCGCCCATCGTTGCAGGGAATGTATACCAAATATCTAGCACGACCTCTCCTTGTAGGTGTAACAGCTTATTAGACAGATCAGATCCCACTTTCTACAAGCAAGACAACCCAACTAATGAATATTTGTTAAAATCAATATACATAACTTAGTATTTGTATTCAATAAGTTAATACCATCAGTTGAAAAGCCCAACGTAAAAAAGCGGATTAATTTTGCCTTCGACAAGAAAGCAGGAAACACACGCAATTTATATATAAACAAAGCACAATAAAAAAAGTGACATAACCACTTAAGTTATGCCACCTTCTACTTTAATTACAAAAAACCATAAATCTAAGACTTCTAGAAAACAACCTACGAAGGCTCATAATCCAAATTAGCCGACAGCCAGCGTTCAGCTTGTGGCATGGTCATTTCTTTTCGAGCGGCGTAACTTTCTACTTGGTCTTGCGCTACTTTGGCTACCGCGAAGTATTTAGATTCTGGGTGGGCAAAGTACCAACCGCTTACCGCTGCGCCTGGCCACATGGCAAAACTTGAGGTTAATTCCATACCAATGTTTTCTTCAACATTAAGCAGCTGCCATAACAAACCCTTTTCGGTATGCTCGGGGCAGGCAGGATAACCGGGGGCAGGTCGAATGCCTTGGTATTTTTCACGAATTAAATCGTCATTTTCTAAGTTTTCGTCTGGTGCGTAGCCCCAATATTCTTTACGAATTTTCTCGTGTAGATACTCAGCGCTTGCTTCGGCTAATCGGTCGGCTACGGCTTTAATTAAAATGCTGTTGTAGTCGTCGTGCTCGGCGTCGAAGGCTTTGACTAAGTCTTCTACGCCAAAACCTGCCGATACCGCAAATGCGCCAACATAATCGTTAATACCCGAGGCTTTGTCGGCCACGTAATCGGCTAAACAGCGATTATATTGTCCGCTTGGTTTTTTACTTTGTTGACGTAACTGATGCAGTTTCATTAACGGCTCGTTGCGCGTTTCATCAGTATAAAGCTGTAAATCATCTTGCTCACGATTAGCTGGAAACAAGCCAAACACGGCTTTTGCGGTTAGTTTTTTGTTGTTGATAACATCGTCTAACATGGCGTTGGCGTCATTAAACAATTTAGTTGCTTCTTCGCCGATAACTTCATGTTTCAATATTAACGGATACTTACCTGATAACTGCCAAGTCATGAAAAATGGCGTCCAATCGATATAGTTTCTAACAATGTTCAAATCGATATTATCAAGTACACTGACGCCTAATTTGTTCGGCACTTTCGGCGTGTAGTGATCAAATGAAATTGGCACGGCATTAGCGCGTGCGTCTTTTAATGAAATTAAGCTTGAGCGTGGGCCTTTTTTATAATGACGTTCGCGCACTTTTACGTACTCAGCATTTTGGCGTTCAACAAAAGCGTCTCTGTGCTCGTCTGAAAGTAGCGTACTAACTACCGATACTGAGCGCGATGCGTTCGGTACATACACTACAGGATGATCATATTGCGGCGCTATTTTTACCGCCGTATGAGCTTTTGAAGTAGTCGCACCGCCAATTAATAACGGCAACTCGAAGTTTTGTCGCTTCATTTCTTTGGCAACATGCACCATTTCGTCAAGCGATGGGGTAATTAAGCCCGACAAGCCGATAATATCGACCTTTTCTTCCCGGGCAACCCGCAAAATATCTTCACACGACACCATTACGCCTAGGTCGATAATTTCGTAGTTATTACATTGCAGTACTACGCCAACAATGTTTTTACCAATGTCGTGAACATCGCCTTTTACGGTTGCCAGTAATATTTTACCGTTCGATTTAACTTCGGTTTTTTCGGCTTCGATAAACGGGTTTAAATGCGCTACCGCTTGTTTCATTACCCTTGCAGATTTAACCACCTGCGGCAGAAACATTTCACCAGCGCCAAATAAATCGCCAACAACATTCATGCCGTCCATTAACGGCCCTTCAATAACATCTAAAGGTCGTTTAGCTTCTAATCGTGCTGCTTCTGTATCTTCAATAATAAATTCGTTTATGCCTTTCACCAATGAGTATTCTAGGCGTTTGTTCACCGCTAATTCACGCCATGAAAGATCGGCTTTACTGTTTTGGCTACCGGCTTGGCCGCGAAACTCTTGGGCAATATCAAGTAAACGTTCGGTTGCGCCATCGTCTGAATTTTGAATAACATCTTCAACCGCTAAGCGCAGGTTGTCAGGAATATCAGAATAAATCGCTAATTGCCCAGCGTTAACTATGCCCATATCCATGCCATTTTTTATTGCATGATAAAGAAATACCGCATGAATCGCTTCACGTACAGGGTTGTTACCACGGAACGAAAACGACACGTTAGATACGCCGCCTGAGATCATCGCATGGGGTAAGTTTTGCTTAATATCGCCTACTGCTTCAATAAAGTCGCGCGCATAGTTGTTGTGCTCTTCAATACCAGTGGCTACAGCAAAAATATTCGGGTCGAAAATAATATCTTCTGCTGGGAAGCCAATTTCATGCACCAAAATTTGATAAGCACGTTTACATATTTCGTATTTACGCTCGCGAGTGTCGGCTTGGCCTTTTTCGTCAAACGCCATAATAATAACCGCAGCGCCATAGCGACGAAGGAGTTCGGCTTGTTCGCGAAAGTTGTCTTCGCCCTCTTTCAAACTAATGGAGTTAACCACCCCTTTGCCTTGAATGCACTTTAAGCCGGCTTCTAAAATATCCCATTTAGACGAGTCGAGCATAATCGGCACTTTCGCAATATCTGGCTCACCGGCAATTAAGTTTAAAAAGCGTACCATGGCGGATTTTGAATCCAACATGCCTTCGTCCATGTTGATATCAATAATTTGCGCGCCGTTTTCCACTTGTTGCAAGGCAACGGCAATGGCTTGGTCGTAGTTTTCTTCGGTAATTAAGCGTTTAAAAATAGCCGAACCAGTCACATTAGTACGTTCACCCACGTTAACAAACAAGCTATCTTCTTTAATGGTTAGCGCTTCTAAACCCGATAAACGACAGGCAATTTCTTTTGGCTTAATTTCACGCGGCGCAATGTTAGCCACGGCTTGGGCCATGCCTTTTATATGATCAGGCGTGGTGCCACAACAGCCGCCAATAATATTTAAAAAGCCAGAGTTTGCCCATTCAGCAACATGTTTGTCCATCTCTTCAACGGTAAAGTCATATTCACCAAAGGCATTAGGTAAACCGGCATTAGGATGAGCAGACACAGCTGCGTCTGAAATTCGGCTTAATTCTTCAACATATTGGCGTAACTCAACCGGGCCAAGTGCACAGTTTAAACCAAATGAAATCGGCTTAGCGTGGCGAAGTGAGTTATAAAAAGCTTCGGTGGTTTGGCCCGACAATGTGCGACCTGATGCGTCAGTAATCGTGCCTGAAATCATCACAGGAAAGCGCTCACCGCGTGCTTCAAATACGGTTTCAACAGCAAAAATAGCCGCTTTTGCGTTTAAGGTATCGAATATAGTTTCGATTAAAATAATGTCACTGCCACCGTCAAGCAAGGCATTAGTTGATTCAATATAAGCATCTTTAAGCTCATCAAAGGTAACATTACGATACGCTGGGTCGTTTACATCAGGCGATATTGAACAGGTACGGTTTGTTGGCCCTAACACACCGGCAACAAAGCGCGGTTTATCAGGGTTTTGTGCAGTAAATTCGTCAGCCACTTCACGCGCTAATTGCGCTGCCGCTAAGTTAATAGCTGCGCTGTAACCTTCCATGTCGTAATCGGCCATGGCAATGGTGGTGGCATTAAAGGTGTTAGTTTCAAGAATATCAGCGCCAGCGACTAAATATTCACGATGAATGGCTTTAATCACCTCCGGCTGCGTTAGCACTAACATATCGTTATTGCCTTTTACATCACTATGCCAGTCGGCAAACTGTTCGCCGCGATAGTCTTGCTCTTCAAATTTATACGCTTGGATCATAGTACCCATTGCGCCATCTAAAATAAGAATACGTTTATCTAACTGCGCTTGTAATAAACCATAAGAAGCTGATTGAACTACTGGGGTTTTTGGTTCAGCGTTTGACTGAGTGTTTGATTGCTTAGACACGAGATTTTCCTGGGTGAATGGCTTTAATATGGTCTGCATCTAATTGATACGGCGTAATTTGATAAACGTAGTAGTTTAACCAGTTGGTGTAAAGTAAGCTGCCATGGCTGCGCCACATGTTAATCGCTTCTTTTTCTGGGTCATTATCGGTAAAGTAATTAACCGGTATTGTAACATCACCGCCAGCGGCAATATCTCGAAAGTATTCTTCGCTGAGTGTGCTTGCATCGTATTCTGGATGGCCAGTTAAATAGACCTGCTGTTTATTTTTGCTCGCGGCTAAGTAAACTCCACCCTCTGCAGATTCAGCTAATATTTCAATATGTTCAAGTGACTGATAATCAGCTTTGTCGATATAACCATAACGAGAGTGCGGTACACTAAAAGTTTCATCAAAACCGCGAGTAAGCTGTTCATCTGGCTTTAAACAACGATGGCGATAAACTCCTGATAACTTTTGCTTTCGCAAATGTCGCTTCAAACCATAATGATGATAAAGCGCGGCATGAGCAGCCCAACAAGAGAACATAGTTGAGGTAACGTTTTGTTCTGCCCAATCAAATACTTCGCAAATTTTATCCCAAAAGGTTACTTGCTGATAATCTAATAACGCTAGCGGTGCACCTGTAATAAGTAAACCATCGTATTGTTTGTGTTTAATATCATCGAATAAGCGATAGAAATTATCTAAATGCGCTTGCGGTGTATTTTTAGATTCGTTTGCATGAATACGAACAAACTCAACATTTATTTGCAGTGGCGTATTCGCCAGCATTCGTAGAATTTGCACTTCGGTTTCAATTTTATTCGGCATTAGGTTAAGAATCGCCACTTCCATAGGACGAATTTCTTGATCGGCGGCGCGACGTTCAGACATGACGAAAATATTTTCTTTGTCTAAAATCGTTAAAGCGGGTAATTCATTGGGGATTTTTATGGGCATAGCACTAACCTAATATCTGAAAACCGTTATAGCTGTATTAATTCTAAATTGACTTAATCAGTATAAAATAACGCTGAAAATCAGCTTTTTTATTTACTAATTTTATCTCAGTATAATGTGACTTGGATTTCTAGCTATGTCAACCTCTAAACGTATAGACGTCTAAAATAAATTTAACTAACTAAAGTGTTACTTCTTTATATGCGAAGCAACTTCGGAATAATGCTTTTACATCTAATGATATTAACTGCTGGGCACAGTATGACTTGAAAAAACTATAGTTCTAACACGTTAGAGAAAAATAGCTGAGTTAACAGCCACTGAGCAGCCCACTAAGTATCTTATTAAATGACTTTAACGAACATAATTGATAAAAATAAACATTACTCCTGTTCATTAGCAATATATAGCTACTACAGCAATTTTTAGGAAGATCTTAATACCAATAATAATTACCTTCACACCAAAGGGGGTCAATCTTAGATTCCCATATACGCAAAGGTGTTAATTAATATGAAGAAAAATATATTGTTTTTTGGTGCAGGTCGAATGGGCGGATCAATTCTTTCAAAACTTATCAATGAGTGCAGCGAATATTATAATTTTTTTATTGTAGATCCATTTGTTGTTAAATCTCCTGGTGAATTTAAAGGCAAATGCCAAATCTATAAAGACGTAAAAGGCTGTACTCAAGAAAATGTCACCTTTGATGTTGTTTTTATTGCAGTAAAACCACAAATGTTTTTAGATGTTGCACCTCAAATCAATAGTATAACAGCGAAGTATACGGTCATTATTTCAGTTATGGCTGGTATTAGTTGTGAAAGTATTGGTTTAGGTGTTAATAATACCCAGCAAATTATTAGGAGTATGCCAAATATTGCTGCCACCGTTGGTTATTCTGCTAGTACTTGCTTCGCAGGAGAGCATGTACTTGAGTCATCGAGAAAGCAAGCTAGCGAAGTAATGGAAACCGTTGGAAGCTGTTACTGGGTTGACGATGAAGATTTACTTCATGCAGTTACAGGTGTATCTGGTAGCGGTCCAGCTTATTTCTTTGCTTTTGTAGAGGCAATGAGTGCGGGTGGTGAATTAATGGGGCTAGAGCCTGCATTAGCAAATAACTTAGCCGTTGAAACTATGATCGGTGCAGCAATGCTTTTAATTAAAAATAATGATGCTACACGCTTGCGACAGACAGTAACAAGTCCAAATGGAACCACTGCAGCAGCATTAGATAGTTTAAGCTATGCGAATTCGTTAAATAAACTCGTTCATAGCGCAATTAAATCTGCAGTGGAAAAATCTATTGAGTTATCTAAATAATATATGAACAATAAATTTTAAATTTTTAAACATCGGTAGTAAAAATATTACTACCGTTACTTAACTTTACAGTTAGGAATATCATAAGTAAGCAGTAGGTAATAAAAATAGGCTGAAGTAATCTATCTTTTAATTTAAAATACTTGCTCACCCCCCCCAAAAAAAATTAAGCATTAATATTTCTAAAGTCTCTAGGTGTCATGCCGAGTACAGTGAGGAAATTATGATTCATTGTTGCAGTACGAATATACCCTACATCATAAGCAATAGTCGTTATTGATAAATCAGTATTTTTTAGTAGTTCAGTTGCTCTTTTAACACGTTCCTTAATTATATAGGTGTGTATAGTTTCTCCTGTCTCTTTTTTAAATGATCTTGCCATATGATAACTGCTTAATCCGCCTACAACAGAAATTTCATCTAAAGTTAATGAGGTAGAAATATTACATTTAATGTAATCTTTAATTCGTCTTAATACTGTAGGTGATAACCCTCCTTTAGGACGATTAATAACATTTTTTGCATTCGAATGGTTTTGTAATAACTGCATACCTATACATGAAATGATAGCTTCAGAGTATGCGCTACCAAATAATTCTGATGAATTACCATGGGCGGCTAAACCAGAAATCATACTAAACAAAACTTCATCATCAACACTGTATTTCGCATCAAAAAGAACATCCGAAGGTGAAATAGACTGCATAGTTTTTTGAAATAACGACTTTTGATCAAGGTATAGCGCGATATATTCAGATGTACCGTCACCATTTGTTTCACATGTTAGGTCACAACCCGCGGGTAAGATTAAAATTTGCTTTGGTGGTAACAGTCCTTTCCATTTAGGGCCAGTATGAGTAGTTAGTTTAGGCGCTTCAGTATACTGTGAAGTTCGACAATAAATTGCCAGTTTATCTGTAGTCCAATCACAATATTTTAATCCGCTATATTGACGAGGATACTGTTCTATTTGGTAACCATTGCCTGACTGAGATGATAGGCTAGGCATTAAATCTTTATTTGTTAATTCTCTTGAAATTAAACCAGACATTATAGGCACCTTGGTATAAGTGGCTTACTTAGCGTAATGGGTTAGATTAATTTAAATCCTATTTTGGTCATATACGAGATCAAAAATAATTAAACTTTATAGTCGATGTTTCCTTACAGCAAAATACAATAATAATGTTCTAAGATCTAGTGGACAATTTTCGGGTTAGTCAATTTAATAATAATGTAGTTAGTTAGGATAGCCACTATAAAAAAATTAAACACTTGATAAATATATATTAATATTCTGTCATATAATTTAACCTTACCTATACATTTCAAATATTCGAGTTTATTTGTACAGCATTAAGCGCAATATATGGGATAAACAGCACTAAAAGGAAAGTATAATATAGGTATTTGATTAACAATTTTCTTATTAACTTTGGATTTTCTTTAATAATTTTAATTACTCATAAGCGAACAAATTTTATGGGTGTTAATGCATTACAGATATAAGCTGCGTAGGAAAATGCTCAATGCCAACATACAGTCAACACAAAACCCCGACCAAGCAAAATGGTTTATTAAAAAGAAAATCAATTGGTTTGAGGGGTAATGTTGCATTAACTTCGATGCTTAAAAATATTTTCAAGCCTGCCTCTGTCGTTTTAATATTAGGTTTAAGTCTTTCTTTATATGTGAACTTTTATGTTCCTCCTACTTGGGTTGAACAAAAGAGTACCTTTCAGGTAACTGAAAATGAAAAAGGAGAAAAATTTTACGTTCAGGGAGATAAAAAGAAAATAATTAATAACGCTATTCCCTATGCTGAATCTTTATTAAATCAAAAATCACTTAACGCTTTGAAAGCTACGCCCGAATTAAAGGAGCAATGGGTAGTTGAGTCTATTGTTATTGAAGAAGAAAGTTTAAGTCGATATTCATTGTTGGAGGCTAAGTTTCATTTTGGAATATGGTCTTTACTGCCTGCTTTTTTAGCAATATCCCTATGTTTAATTACTAAAGAACCACTAACGGCTCTCTTTTGCGGAATTTTGTCTGCGTCTTTAATGTTAGGAAGGTTTGACATTACAAACGATGTTCTAATTCCAAACATGGCAACTACCGGATCAGCAGGAGTAATACTATTATATTTATGGTTGCTGGGTGGTTTAATGGGGGTTTGGTCTAAAACTGGTGCTGCTCAAGCTTTTGCCAACTATATGACCAAGCATTTTGTACGCGGGCCCCGCTCAGCGAAGTTGGTTGCTTGGTCACTTGGAGTATTATTCTTTCAGGGAGGGACAGTAAGCACTGTTTTGGTTGGCACAGCTGTTAAGTCAGTTGCAGATAAAGAGAATGTTAGTCATGAAGAATTAAGCTATATAGTTGACTCAACTGCAGCGCCAATCGCTATTGTTATAGCTTTTAATGCATGGCCAGCCTATATACAAGCATTGATATTTGTTCCTGGGGTTACCTTTCTAAGCACTGAAACAGAAAGAATGCAGTTCTTTTTTAGTAGTATCCCCTATAGTTTCTATAGCATTATAGCTGTAATCGGAACTTTACTTTTAAGTTTAAATATCACACGTTTTTCTGGTAAAGGTATTAAGGAAGCGCAGAAAAGAGCACAAGAGCAAGGTTTACTTGATGCCATAGGCTCTAAACCATTAATATCAAAGGAATTTCACACTAGCAGCGTACCTTCTGGCTACAAACCTAACGTATTAGAATTTATTGTGCCTTTATCTTTATTAATTCTTGTAGCAATAAGCACATATCTATACATGGGAACTCCACAAGTGCACTGGGCTTTCAGTGCGGCTTTGATTTTATCCGCATTGATAGCTCTATTAAAAGGGATGCACTTAAGTAACCTTATAGAAGGTTTCGGCGATGGGCTTAAAGGTGTTGTGGTTGCATCAATATTAATAATATTAGCCATTACAATTGGCACGCTCAACAAAGAAATTGGCGGAGGACTTTATTTAATTGAAATGTTAGGTTCTTTTTTACCCTTTTGGATATTACCTGTAAGCCTGCAAGTGTTAACCATGATTATTGCTTTTTCTACCGGTTCAAGTTGGGGGACTTATGCTGTATCTTTCCCCCTTGCGATGCCTCTTGCTTGGGCAGTTTGTCAGTCTAATTCTATAGCACATCCAGAGCTGTTTATGACTATTTGTTTTACGGCAGTTCTTAACGGCAGTATTTTTGGCGATCAATGTTCACCAATATCTGACACGACTATACTTAGTGCAACAGCAACTGGTTGTGACTTAATGGATCATGTTAAAACTCAATTTATTCCCGCTATTTTTGCGGCTACTTTAGCGGGTGCTTTGTGGACAATTATTGCTTTATTTTTTGTATGATATTAAACAATGAACCACCTAAGCTTTTTGCTAAAAAAATAATATAATTTGTATTTTCTCAATTTAGCCTTCGGCTACCTACATAGTTATTTAAATTTAAGTAAGCACAATATAGCGCAAGTATAGCAATTCAAGGCATGTTTAATTCGAAGGTCTCGTTAATATTAAATGGCTGTGGATAATAAAGTATTCACAGTAGCTTTAAAACATAACTAAAAATTTATATTTAATATTTTTGATGCTAGGGATAAATAATGAACATTTTTCAAAAGAAGCCATTGCATATTGCTTTATCAGCTATTTTTATGACTTACACCTTTACTTCATATGCTGTAGAAACTGAAGAGCAAGTTCAAAATAAAGAACAAAAGATTGAAACAATAAGCGTTTTAGGATCAAGATCAAACTCTCGGACAGTTGAAGACTCCCCTGTTGCAGTTGATATTATTAGCGGTGAAAGCCTAAATAGCTTGGGAAATTCTGCTGACATTACAGATAATTTAAAAGCAGTAGTACCATCATTTACAGCAACCCCTTCTATCGGTGATGGTAGCGCATTTGTGAGGCCAACATCTTTACGAGGAATGGCACCAGATCAAACACTTGTTTTAGTGAATGGAAAAAGGCGTCATAGATCAGCTTTGATTCAATTAAACGCCCCTGCTGCTGGAAACGGCGCTCACGGAGCTGATGTAGGTATGATTCCTGGTATTGCAATAAGTGGAATTGAAGTGCTTCGAGATGGAGCCGCAGCACAATATGGTTCAGATGCGATTGCAGGTGTTATTAACTTTAATATAAAAAACGCCTCAGAAGGTGGTGAGGTATTACTTCAATATGGTCAATTTTATGAAGGAGAACAAAGTGTCAAAATAGGAGCAAATGCCGGCTTTGAACTTGGTGAAAGTGGCTTTTTAAACCTTAGTATTGAACATACAGATAACGAAGGTTTATCAAGAGGGTTTCAAAATCCAAATGCCCAAGCGCTAATTGATGCAGGTAATGTGGGGGTTGGGCTAGATACTCCGTTTAACGATGCTCCTTTAGTACAATCACATGGTCGCCCAGAAACGAAAGGGACACGTATATTTATTAATTCTGGTTTTGAGATTAATGATAGTGCTGAGATTTACGCACTGATGAACATTGCAGATACTGAAGGGCTTTATCGCTTCTTTTACCGGCACCCTACGCATTCATCACTACAAACGTTAGTTAATGAATATGCTTATAACGGTACTCTTTTAAACACTGGTTACACACCTATTATGGTGGGTAAACAAAAAGATTACAGCTTTATTGGTGGTCTGCGCGGGGAGTTTTTCAATGAAATATATTATGACTTCAGTACAGGTATTGGTAATAACCGATTAGAGTTCGATCTAAATAATACGATGAATCCTAGTTTAGGTCTTAATACAGCTAACGAGCCAGTTCAACGTGACTTCTATACTGGCGCAACAGAAGAAGAAGATATTTTTATCAATGCAGACTTTAGTAAAGAGTTAGCCGATAATTTTAACTTAGCTTTTGGCTTTGAATGGCGAGAAGAGTCTTACAAGGTGGAAGCTGGTGAAGTTAGCTCATACATAGGCGAAGGTTCTAATGGACTAAAAGGTACTAGACCTGAAGACACTGGAAAATTTAACCGTAACAATACTGCCGCATATATAGATATTGAACATGATATTACCGACGAGTTTTTAATGCAATACGCTGTACGTTATGAAAATTTTAGTGATTTTGGCGGTACAACAAATGGAAAAGTTGCAACACGTTGGAATGCAACTGATAACTTAACTTTTCGTGGTGCTATATCTACAGGCTTTCATGCCCCAACACCTGGACAGTCTAATATTCGTTCTACAATTACCGATGTTATTGATGGTGAACTTGTAGATATTGGTCAATTACCACCAACAAATCCAGCGGCCATAGCTTCAGGTGCAAAACAATTAAAAGAAGAAGAGTCTGTAGGCTTAAGTGCTGGTTTTGTTTTATCTGAAGGTTCATCTTCACTTTCAGTTGATATATTCCAGATAGACGTAGATGATCGTATTTACAATGCTCGTGATATACCTAACCCACTAGCAGAAGGCTCATTCATTAACTTCTACACAAATGCATTAAACGTTCGCTCAAAAGGAATTGATGTCATTATCACTTCAGAGCTGGCATGGAACTCTTCTTTAAGTACAAACTTTACTTTTGCATATAACTATACAAAAGTTGACGTGACAGATGTAAAACCAGTTAACACTCCAGATAATGGGCCAGTCATCCCTGTTAATAAAGATATCGTTGATGACATTGAAAACAACTACCCTAACTCTCGCTTTGTTTTAACTGCGAATACATCATTTAGTGATGATTTGAGCCTTATGGTTCGTGCTAATTACTTTGGAAGCTCAATAGATGGTAGAGGGAGTCATGATCACCCAACAACCCCTTCAGCAAAAGTTGATGATATAATTTATATAGATATGGAAGTTAATTATAAAGTTAGTGAAGAGTTAAAGTTAACTTTGGGAGCAGCCAACATATTTGATAACTATATCAATAAACTAACAACAAACAACGCTAATTATTTAGACTTTGGTTTAGCCTACCCTCGTGATAGTGCTGCTAACTACGATGGCGGATCTTGGTACTTAAGAGCTTCTTACTTTTTTTAAACAAAAAATCACATTTACAAAGAGCCGATTAAAAAAATGTAGTGCTTACTATGACTAAGGTTATAAGCACTACATTTTTTAAATTAGCCCACCACCCCCTAAAAATCACTCTTTCACACCCTCTATTTTTAAATAGTTTTGATCGCCACCTTATAAAGTCAATATTATTTATGAAAATGTTTAAATTTTAATCCAGACTTCCGATATTAATGATCAATACATAATAGGTAGTTAATGGAGCAATATATCGGGCTTTTAGCAGTATGTAGTGGGCAAGTAAAAGTTGAATATTTTAATCTTACCTCAAATATAAGAGAGGAGATTCTAATGTACGATTTTTACGCAGACACTAAGTCAATACCGACTAAAGATATGTTAAGAAGCATACTCGATGCAGAACTTGGAGACGAACAAAAAGGTGAGGACCCAACAACTAAAGCACTAGAAGCAAGGGTTGCAAAACTATTGGGGATGGAAGCAGCCATATTTTTAATTTCAGGCACTATGTGTAATGAAATAGCTGTCAGAGTTCACTGTAAACCGGGGGATGAAATTATCTGTGATGAAACCGCTCATTTACTTAACTTTGAATGTGGAGGTCCTGCTGCATTAAGTGGTGTTGGATTAATGCCTATCGCAGGTAAAAATGGTATTTATGACCGCCAGACGCTTAAAAAAGCTATCCGCCCACTTTCTCGCTATATGCCATTAACTAAAATGATTTTAGTAGAGCAGACAACGAATTTAGGTGGCGGAGGCATTTGGCCACTTGAAACAATTAGAGATGTTGTAGCAGAAGCCAAAGAGCATGGCTTAATTGCCCATATGGATGGAGCAAGACTTTTAAATGCGGTAGTTAAAACCGGCATTCCTGCTGATGAATATACAAAAGGGTTTGATACGGCATGGATAGACTTTTCAAAAGGTTTAGGGGCACCATGCGGTGGCGTTTTGGCAGGAAGTAAAGAGTTCATTGAGAAAGCATGGCGTGAGAAACAAACATTTGGTGGAGCAATGCGTCAGTCAGGCGTACTAGCAGCACCGTGTATATATGCACTAGATCATCACTTAACCCAATTGAAAAAAGATAACGACTTAGCATTCAAGATAAGTGAAGGATTAAAGCACCTTACTCAAGTAGTAAATATAATGCCTGTCGAAACTAATATCATTATTTTTGACGTAATAGATAAGGCTCCTATTGCCAGCAAAATTGTTGAAGATATGAAAGCAAAAGGCTTTTTAATGGGGGCTTTTGGTGAGAGGCGTTTAAGAATAGTAACCTGTATAAATGTTGATGATATTGCAGGCGATCTATTGCTTAAAGAGTTGAGCCATTACCTAAGTGCATACAATTGATCAATTATTCGTTTAAAGAGAATTTAAGAGATTGAAAGAGAGTTTATTTTATTCTCTTACCATAGTTTATAGTCTATGGAGGATTCTAGAGATTTTTAGAGTCCTTTTTTTCAATACTGATACTACTTTAAATTGTATTCATTCTAAATCAACGTTACGAAAAATTACCCAGTTAATCACTATATAGACTACGACCAAGCTTTAACATATTAAAAGTTACTATGATTAATTCTTATTGAAGGTTAATAGAGGTAAGTAAATATAATTAAGGAATTAAGCGATGACACCCAATGCTGAGCTGGTTATTAAAGTTGAAAATGCACTTATTATCGATACGAAGAATATAGATCAGGGTAATAAACAGAGAAATGACGATACTTTACAGGATGATGAAGATTTAAATAATACTTTTATTTTGGGCTACAACTGATTATTGACATTTATTTAATGAGCTTAATTACTTCGTTAATTTTTTCTAAAAATACTAAGCATAAAAAAGACATAAATTTATGAACAAACAAGAGTCAGATTTATCATTCCAATTATATAACTTTATTTTAAATGCTTTAATAGCATTGGAATTAGAAGCAAATGAAAAAAGCTTTGTAAGTTCTTCATCAAAAAAATCTTTATTTTTAGGTACTTGGTTAAAGAAAGCTAAAAAACAAAGACGTTATCCAAAGTCGCTAGCCCAAGAAGTCGAAAACTTGATAAATATTTATCTTCTCAAAGGTCAACGTGCAAAATTATCTGAGTTGCTAAGCGAAATGATTTACGAATACAGACTTCTGTTAAATATAAAAGTTAATTCTGAATTAACCGCAAAATTTAGGTTTGATTCAGCGATGCAAGCCCTATCTATACAAGGATGGAAAATTTCATTACCTATTACGCAAGATATTGATGAACAAATCCCGTATAGGTCAAGTCACAGCAAAGAAATATTTACCAGTAAACGATATTGGGAAGGTGCATTTGATAAAGAACATGCCCTTTGCAAAGAAATAAGCATTTTTGTTGTTTCATCACCGCAACTAGTTATAGACTACCTTTATGACTACGGGTTTATTTTAATTAAAGGTATTAAAGGTTGTGATCATCAAGGAAAATTCTACTATCAATATACGATATTTCCTAACAATAAATGTACTGGAAAACCGGCAATACCTACAATTATCAAAAAGTAACTTCTAGGAGTTAACTGTACCCCTCCAAATATATAAAACAATAAGCTTAATTAAACTATAATAAAAGTTAAGGTAAATTATGCAAGCTTAAAGTTAGAAAACGGCCTTGAATCAATTTATGATTGAATTCTAAGACCGCATACTCTAATGAAATTATGCGTCGCGTAACCAACCGTTTTTTACGGCTAAATCAATTTGCTCAGAGACATAAGTCCAAAGTTTTGGGGCTAGACCATCTAATAAATTATTACGGGCAATAACTTCAGATTTACTTACTTTATGTTTGGCCCAGCTGCCACCGTTATTTTTCATATTTTGTAATAACGGTAAAACTCGGTCCATGGCTTTAGCAAATTTGGCATCGTTGGTTTCTGCTGCTTCAAACTCTAACCAAAGGTTTAACATTTCTTGATATTGCTTTGCAGGCAATAAACCAAAAATACGTTCTGCGGCCGCTAGCTCTTTTGCTTCTTGGGCATCAAGATCCGCTTGTTCTGCAAATGCGAAAGTATCACCAGCATCAATCTCAACGATGTCATGAATAAGAAGCATAATAGTCACTCGTGCGACATTTACCGGCTCTGCAGCATAACCGTTTAATGTTTGCGCCATCAATGCGATATGCCAACTATGCTCAGCACTGTTTTCACGTCTGTTGTTATCAGACTTTACGGTGACTTGTCGATAAACGGCTTTGAGACGGTCTAACTCTAAGATGAAATTTAATTGCTGCTCTAAATCTTGCATTATTACTCCTAATTAAAAGCATTACGGTATTTATAACCACAATGATTGATATGGGGACTACTCACTGTAACAGCAACCTTATTAAGCAATTGCGTTTTTGTATTGTTTTTAAACTTATGTAGTTTTTATATAGGGTTTAAAAATACAGCGTTTATTTTAATTAAAAATATCTACACTCCCTCTCTTGAAAAATAAATTAACGTCCTAATATAAGGCTTACTAATGACAATGTAACTTATCGATATGTGGCGTTTTATAACAATAACTTTGGTGTTATTTTTTCTAGTGCAAAATGCTAGTGCTTTATCGATCGCTGAATATTCTCAAAAACACAGCATACAACAAAGTAACATTGCTCAAGATGAACAACACCTTAGTGTAAATTTAGACGAGCATCAGCCGCAGCATTTGTTCAATTTACCTAGAATTAATACCTTCAGCCCTGCTACTTTTTCAATTGAAGCGCAAACAGCGCCAATTTTTGTTTTAGTTATTGAGTTTTTTAAAACCGAGAGCAGCGCTAGAGAATATAAAAATTTAGCCCCACCACCTTTATTAGTTAGTTGGTTTGAACAACTTCATAATCAAGCAAGTTCATCGCGTATTTCCGGCTGGAAAGACGGTAACTTTTTATACACTGCAAAATTAACCTATCACAGCTAGTTCATTTATCTTCTGCACAAGCCTTAAACATTAGCTTTATTGGCTGAGCACAAATCGAAAATTTTACTTTTAAATTACTAATGCCATTGATGGTATTTAGTCACTTATCGCATGCGTTTAGCTTTTTAGCTTAACGTTTGAAAAAAGTGTAGATAACGAGATTTCATAATGAACACACGCAACAAATCCAGTATCAAAAGCTTTAGCTGGCGAAACATTGTCATACTTATCACGCTGATATTTATGATCGTCAGTGCATTACCCAATTTGTACCCTGAAAAATCAAACATTCAGTTAATCAGCAGTGGCAACGACATTGAACAAACGACTCCCGAGCAATTAAACACACTCTTGCTAAATAACCACTTAGCTGCAGAGCAAATAATTACCAATGCCAGCGGCACGGTAATTACCCTGAAAAACAAATCAGATGAACAAGCCGCTAAAGCACTTTTAAGCAAAGCCCTAGACGGTAAATATAGCGTAAGCAGCACTACCACAAGCGATGCTCCAGCTTGGTTTAAATCAATGAAAATGGAGCCAATAAAATTAGGCTTAGATTTAAGCGGCGGCGTATTATTTGTTTTAGATGTTGATACCGACAGAGCAATGTTCGAACACTTAAAGGGGCTAGGTAGCGACTTAAAATCTCAAAGTATAGAAAAACGTATACGCGGCGTTAATTTTACTCAAACGAATAACAACTCAATTGAGCTTAGCTTTCCGGTATCTATGCAAGGCAAAGTTGAGTTACTGCTTAGTGATATCATCAAACAATCACCTGAGTTGAGCATTAAAGATATAAGTGATTCGCGTAAATCATTATTTTACTCGCCTCAAGAGCAAGTAAACTTTAGACAAGCCACCATGAAACAAACCTTGAAAACTATGCGTGGACGTATTGAAGAATTAGGCATTAGTGAAGCGATTACCCAGCAACAAGGTAAAAATAGAATACGTATTGAGCTACCTGGTGTGCATGATCCTGAAGAAGCTAAACGTATTATTGGTGCTACTGCTACACTTGATTTTTATCAACTTGCTGATGGTTCACACACTGCTGGCATATTACAAATGGCAGATAGCAGCGGTCGTAAGTTCAACTTAAATAGCAAAGTCGTTTTTTCTGGCAGTAGTATTAAAAATGCGCGCGCAGGACAAGATGAAATGGGCATGCCATTGGTAAATTTAACCTTGGATAGTGTCGGCGGTAAAAAAATGTCGGCTTTTTCAAAAGAAAATATTGGTAAACCCATGGTAACGCTGTTTTCTGAATTTCATCGTGACAGCAATAATGAAATTGTTAAAAAAAGTAAGATTATTAATGTTGCCAATATATCTCAGCACTTAGGCTCTCAGTTTAGTATCACCAATATGTCGAGCCCACAAGCAGCACAAGAACTGTCACTTTTGTTGCGAGCAGGATCTTTAAATGCCCCCGTTACCATAGTAATGCAACGTAATATTGAAGCGACATTAGGCGCTGACAATATTGATAATGGTGTTAAAGCGCTCAGTATAGGTATTGCATTTACCTTGTTGTTTATGGCGGTTTGGTATCGCACTTTAGGGCTTATTGCTAATGTTGCTTTAGCGCTAAATTTAGTCAGCTTATTAGGGTTAATGTCTTTATTACCCGGCGCAGTGTTAACCTTGCCCGGTATTGCAGGTTTAGTGCTTACGGTTGGTATGGCGGTTGATGCCAATGTCCTTATTTTTGAGCGTATTAAAGAAGAGTTAAGAAGAGGACGTAAAACTTTATCGGCGATTGAGGTTGGATATAAAAGTGCCTTTGCCACTATTTTAGACGCTAACATTACCACCATGATCACCGGCATTATCTTATACACCATAGGTTATGGGCCGGTAAAAGGCTTTGCCATTATTTTGTGCTTAGGCATTCTCACCAGTATGTTTACCGGTGTATTTGTTGCAAAAGCATTAACCAATATGGTTATCAGAGATAATAAAAAACAACTTATGGGCATTGCGCTAGAAGACGACACTAAAGCTTCACGAATAGCTCAATCTTCTACAAAACTAAACACTAAAAAAACAACTAAAAATAAAACAGAGCAACTTACCGACTTAGGAGCTAACTCATGAACAATACCAAGGTAAAACCAATATCTATTATCAGTAAGCTTCGCTTTGCGAGTTTTTATTTTGCCGCCGCACTTATTGTTATTTCTTTAGTCGGATTATTTACCAAAGGCTTAAACCTTGGTTTAGATTTTACCGGCGGTTATATAACCGAGTTTTCAACCGAGCAATCGTTTGAACAAGCCGAGATGCAACAAAAGCTAAGCAGTTACTTATCGAAGGATTTTCAATTATCGTCTGCTGACAACGGCACCCATTGGAGTGTACGACAAGCTGACAATAATACTGGGCAACAAAATAGTACTTGGTTAACCGAGTTTACTCAGGACAGTGGCTTATCGATAACCCCACAAGATGCCATGTATATTGGTAGCCAAGTTGGCGATGAATTAATCGAGCAAGGTGGCTTAGCATTACTGACCGCGGCCATATTAATTTTGGTGTATTTATCGCTAAGGTTTGAATGGCGATTAGCGGCAGGATCAGTAGTTGCACTTATGCATGACGTAGTGGTGGTATTGGGCATATTTGCTTGGTTTGAAATCTCTTTTGATTTAACCATTCTGGCGAGCTTATTGGCTATTATTGGTTATTCGCTGAATGACTCAATAATTGTTGGCGATAAGGTCAGAGAAATTATGATGCGTAACAAAAACAGCGATGTTGATACCACGATTAACTTAGCGATTAAATCAACCTTAGTCCGCACTTTAATTACCTCGGGTACAACGCTAGCTACCGTTCTAGCCATAGGTTTATTCGCTGGGGAGTCTTTACAAGGCTTTGCTATCGCATTGTTTAGCGGAATATTAGTCGGTACGTATTCTTCAATTGCTTTGTCGGCAACTATTCCACAGCTTTTAGGTTTAAGCCCTGATCATTATCATAAACAGGCACAAGAAATTTGTACTTTACCTTAAGTTATAGGCGAAAATAAAGCTGAGCGAACCATACCAAATGAATAATCACTAATAAATTTGTTTGGTATGGTGCATATTAAAAGGTTATTAATTTACAACGATAAACTGTCGACAAATGTAATTTATTGCCCAGTTTTGGTGTTGTACATTGAGTAAGCTAAAGCGAGTAAAATGCAAATACCTGCGGGTACAAATAATGCGTAAAATTTATATATATCAAATAAAAAAGCGCCCGAAACGCCTCCTAAGATAAAGCCAACAATGATTAGAAAAAGTAGTAATGCCTTTCTTTTGTCGAACACTTCTCCTCTTAACTTAGACCCTAACATTATGCCTAGATCAGTAAAAACACCGGTTACATGTGTGGTTCTGATCACAGCACCACTGTATGTTGTTGCCAAGGCATTTTGTAAACCACAAGCGGCTGAGGCCAAATAATGCCCATTAAAAGAACCATTAGATAAAAAGTAAATAGCACCAAAAATAAAGATAGCTTCGAGGTAAAGTAAACTGCTGTAATTACGGCCTAACTTTAATGCTCCGCCGCGTATAAAATAGCCTGAAATAGCGGAGCCAATTAAAAAACTGCACAAAATAAGAAACAAGTGAACTACATCAATCAATGATGAATTTACTATACTGGTACCTAATTGTGTTGCAGTACCTGAAAGGTGAGATATCGACTGATGCTTAAATCCAAGAAGCCCTACGGCATTAATAAGGCCTGCCACAAAAGCAAGTATAAATGCACCATACTCGACCCAACGAGGTAACTTTAATATCACAAAACACCCCGATTAGTTCATTAATAGAATAAGCTAAACGCAGTAAAAAATTTAACGTCAAATTACCGCGACTACCTATTATTTAACATAATACATGCTTAGTTAAAAAAGCTTGCTAGCCAATCAAAGGTTAACACGGTTGTAAAAATTTTTAAGCCAACCAAAGCTATACATATTAAGATGAGAAACGCTTTGGTTTTCTTGCTTTTAATGTTAAGCCAATAGCGCCATTTTGCTTTTATTTCTTTATTTATTTCGGCACTAACACCAATTTCATCTTCCGACTTGAGTGGTTCCTTCTGTTCGTTCATTTTAAGGTTTTTCTTAGTAAAGTACCGCGTTGCTGAACTTTATTTGCTTGGCTAAAGTAAATTTTCGTACAAGAAATTAAGAGTAAAAATAGGAAATAATGACTAATTGACCCTCCACTATAACCGGCTCTGTGCTCAACTTTAGCAATTTTCTCTTCTTTAACTCGAGTTTTAAAATTTGCTAATTCAGCCTCTAAGTTGCTGGTCATATCGGTAACGGCTAAGCCAAAGCCCTCTAATGACTTTTGCATTAAGGTGTCGTCAACGCCAACTGCTGTGGTACGTTTTTCAAGTTTGTTTAAACCTGGCGCTCTAAAAAGCATTTTTTTACTTTTAATATCAAAAACCGCGGTATCAACAAAAGTTTGAACTGAGTTTTCATTACCCGGAATTATGTACATACCAACGATAGTCCAATATAACAAAGCGGCATTATTCTCTAGCGATTGAGTAACTTGGTCGTATGAAACTAGTGCCATAACATCAACATCGTAAAGGCGGCCAACTTGCTCTAATGTGGTAAAACCTTCTCCGCCATTTAAATAGCTGCTTGGGATAATTTCAATGCGATCAATGTAATCATATTTAAGGAATGTTTTTTTTACTTTTTCGAGTAGTTCAATTTGATCTTTGTTATGAATACCATCTCGTTGCCAATTTTTTGATGGCACAAAAGCTAAACCCACTTTAACGGGTAAAGTTAACACCGGAATTTCAGGCTTATGTGCAGCCCTGCTCTCGTGATTAGGGTAAAGAAAGTCCATTAAGCTACTTGATTGAGTTTTCTTACCTGTATTGTTGCTCAAGAAAGCACTACACGATGTGATGCATAATACACTCAATATACTGATCAAAATTTTAGCTTTCATCGATATTCCTTTTGTTGTAATTGATAAGCGACTTCCCTTATTAATAATTTATCGTAACACGCTAACGAGCTTAATATAAAAATTAAAATATAACCTTTAGGTGTATTACATTTTTAATCAAAAGTTTATAACAAGGTAATATAGTAAATGACAGAAAAAGGGTAGATAGAGTATTTAACCTGAACTCTGGATAATGAGTGTTTGATACTCAAGTGAATCAAAAGCTTAGGTGGTAAAGTAAATGCTATAGCAAGGTGAACATCACTAATTTACACCATCAATGCTTCATTTTATGCCATTTCCAAGGCAAAACGTTGATGAATAGCGAGCTATTTATCGACGTTTTAACGCAGGTAATGGCTTAAAAGGGAGGATTGAGCAAGTACTGCTTATCCAGAGTTCAGGTTATTTATACACCTACCCTATTGATTAAATTTTAGAAAAACCAACCCGTGGGATCAGGATGAGCAGTTTTTGCATCTAATGACTTCATGCCTTTTACACACCTGACAATAAGCCAAATAACCCAAAATAAAAGCACTAACCAGCCAACAAGAATAATAGAAAGTATAGAACCAAGAATAATATACAAAGCCCCTATCCAGAATGTTCTAATTTGAAATTGATAATGTGTTCTAAGCCATTCGGGTGCATCATCTTTATTGATATAAGCCATAACGACACCAATAATGCCTGTGATACCAAAAAAGATACCTACCATATATAGTATATATACAATCTTAGCTGTACCCTCAGTTGAAGGCCCCTCGTTTATAACGACTTCACTCATCTATTTTCCCCTTTTATGATGTTTTTATTTTCGTCAGCTTTACTTTAGTTTTGAAATGCCAATTAATAGCGCAATAACGCCACCAACCATTCCACCCCATGCTTCAATAGGCGTATCGCCACTTACTACCCGAGTAACTTGCGAGGTTGCAGAATCATAAATGTTATAGCCCCACAATGCTAAAGCTACACCGACAACAACTAGCACTATACCAATAATTTTATTATTCATTTTCGCTCCAAACTTGTTTAAAGTTATAGTCAAATATTTTTGTGTTAAAAATATAATTAACTGAAATTTCAATTGTTAACAGTACGATTAGCATTTAGTTATTTAAGTAAATATACAGCGCTTACATAATGACTTCAATGACTTAGTTTCTTGGATATGTTCAAAACATTGTCAGAAGTTTTTTATTACATAGACTTTACAAGTAATGTAATCACTGTACATTAACTAGCTGATATACTGACAAAAAAATATATAAGCACTTGTTATTAAGTTATTTAAAGTTACAAAATTGATTTAAGTTAATAACAAACAATTTAAAATTGCTGAGCAATGAGTAACTGTTAAGGAAATTTATGGATTTAATGCAAGGTTTAATACTGATCACTTCCATTCATTTGTTGGCTGCGGCATCTCCTGGGCCTGATTTCATTTTAGTGTCGCAACAAACCTTATCTAATGGCAAACGCTCTGGTTTTATGGTCAGCATTGGTATCGCCTTAGGCTTATCGGTACATATAATTTACTCAGCTTTAGGCTTGGCCGCGGTAATTGCCAGTTCAGCAACCGCCTTATGGGTGATAAAAATAATTGGTGGCTGTTATTTACTTTATTTAGGAATGCAAGGCTTAAGAGCTCAACCTCAAAGTAAGGTTGAGGGTGCATTAACAACGAAAAAAATTGTAAAACATTCAAGCATCAAAGCGATAGCGAAAGGCTTTTTATGCAATGCACTAAATCCGAAAGCGCCAATATATTTTGTCGCATTATTTACTGTGGTGTTATCACCTAATTTACCATTATTACATTTGGTTATTTATGGTGCATGGATGATGTTTTTACAACTACTTTGGTTTTCTACCGTGGTAGTTTTATTGTCTAGGCCTAGTGTTAATGAAAAATTTCAACGTTTAGGTCATTGGATCGATCGCATACTTGGCGGCGCTATGATATTAATAGGCTTAAAAGTACTTACTAGCAAAATACATTAGGGAATTATTATGTCTACCAATTCAACAACTAAAGAATATAGTGATTTTAAGTCTTTCTACCCTTTTTATTTAAGCCAACATCAAAATACAACCTGTAGGTTATTGCATTTTATTGGCTCTAGTTTAATCCTAATAACATTAGCCTATATATTTATAAGTGCTTCTTGGGTATTACTTTGGACAATACCTTTATTGGGTTATGGCTTTGCTTGGGTTGGGCATTTCTTTTTCGAGAAGAATAAACCCGCAACATTTACCTACCCGGTTTATAGCTTTATAGGCGACTGGGTTATGTATAAAGATCTACTTATAGGTAAACTCAAGTTTTAGCACTTTACTTTATTTTAACGCTAAATAACTTAGTACTTAATAAGTAATCCCCCTTTAAACTCTTTCTTATCGACAAAACTTACACCACCATCTAAGTCAAATATTTTTAACACAAAGTATAAAATAATTGACTTGACAGGTGCCATCAACTAAAGTCAAAAAAACATGACTTCATGTCAAATATTTTATACTCGCCTGGTCTAGGCCATAGCACAACAGTAACTTTTATCTGGCGATAATTTATTGAAGGGAAATAACTATGTCATACAAAGAAAGAAGTATATGGGTATCCTTAGCCATCACGATATATATTTGGTTTAATTATTTTTCAACTATTTATCATTCAGTTCAAAGTCAAAACTTAACCATTAGTATTATGCAGTCAGCCTTGTTAAGTGTTGTAATAATGACTGTTGTTTTAGAGATTTTACATCATATAGTGATAGCAATAATTGATAATAAAAATGCCAATTATGATGAAGATGAGCGAGATAAAAAAATAGCACTTCTTGGTGCTAATAACGCTTATTACATTTTAAGCTTTACGACCATTGTTGCTGTGGTGCACTTACTTTTTCCTTTTATGAGCCATCATATAGAAGCACTAATTAATCTACCTAATGAGTATGTCATCATCAATATTATCATTATTGGTGCGCTTATGGCCGAGATTTCAAAGTTTGCCACACAAGTATTTTATTACCGAAAAGGCTTTTAAGGTGTCAAAAAAAATAACCAATAATATTAGACGCTTGCGATTTAATAACGATGAAATGACCCAACAAATGTTGGCCGATGTAGTGGGGGTTTCTAGACAAACAATTGTTGCCATAGAAAAAGATAAATACTCGCCGTCTTTAGAAGTGGCGTTTAAAATAGCCGAGTTTTTTCAGGAGCCTTTAGATACAGTATTTCAGTATAAATAAAGTATTGTAAATAGAGCAGCTATTACCACAGCACTTGGTCTATCTCATTAAGCAATTCTTGGGTGTACTTATTAATATTATCGCTGTTATTATTTTTAATTGCTGTTTCTAAATTTATAGCATGCTTAGACAGCTCAGAAAAACCAAACATTTGTGCAGCGCCGGCAATGCGATGCGATAACTTTGAAAGCTTATCATTGTCTTTATTATTAATATGCAAAATAAGATCTTGCTGCTCTAACACTAAGTTAGATTTAAATTCTTTAACTAAATCTGACATATCAACTTGATCGAAGCTTTCATTTACCTGTTCTTCGGTGAGACTGCCGTCATAGTATTTTGCTATGGTAGGTATAAATACATTTCGCTCAATAGGCTTAGACAAGTGACCATTAAAACCTAATGATAAATAGTGTGCTATTTCGTGCGACATGGCGTTGGCGGTTAAGGCAATAATCGGGGTTTGATAACCTTTCTGGCGTAAAATTTTAAACGCTTCAATACCGTCCATTTCAGGCATTTGAATATCCATTAGTACTAAGCTTGGTTGATGCTGCTGAAATAGCGTAATAGCTTCATAACCATTACGTGCGGTTATAACATCTAGCCCTATTGAGGCAAGCAAGCGAGCAATAAGGCGACGGTTGTCGTTGTGGTCTTCTGCCAAAAGTATGGTACCTTGCAATTGTAGCTCAACTTTACCTTGAGCTATTTGGTTCGATGATATTTTTTCTTCGCTACAATGCTCACTGATACTTGCATTACAAGGTAAGCTAAAAACAAAAACACTGCCTTGGTTTAACTCACTCTCCACCTCAATTTCTCCCCCCATAATTTTGGCTAATTGATCAGATAAACATAAACCAAGGCCTGTGCCACCAAAACGTCGATTAATACTACTGTCGCCTTGAGTAAAACTTTCAAATAAGTTTTGTAACTGTGAGCTACTCATACCGATGCCACTGTCGGTAATTTTAAACACTAAATGCGTTTCACTCTGACTTATTTTTAATTCGACATGCCCTTTAGGCGTAAATTTAATCGCATTAGCACATAGGTTGATCAAAATTTGTTTGACCCGAAAACCATCAATATCGATTAAAAATGGCTGAGGCAAGCAATGTACAATGTCGAATGTTAAGCCTTTAGACTTAGCTTGCAAAGAAAACATATTAGCGAGCTCTTGCAAAATGTTATGTAAGTTTTGCCTTTGTATTTCAAGTTCTATTTTGTTCGCTTCAATTTTACTTAAATCGAGAATATTGTTGGTAAGTTCCAATAAATGTAGGCTGTTACCAAGAATTATTTCCACCTCTTTACCGATAAACTCCTCTTCAACATCGCCATCAATAATAGCTTCAGCTTGTCCAATAACTGTGGTCAACGGGGTTCTTATTTCATGACTCATATTCGCTAAAAACTGGCTCTTAATATTATTGGCGTTTTGCAACTCTTGCATCAAATATTCAAGCTCGGTGGTACGTTGTTTAACTTTTGTTTCAAGCGCGCTTTTAGAACGACGCTCAATAATACGGTGGGTTATTAAAAAACTTATTAATAACGTTGCAACAACGGCAATAATAATAATGGTTCGGGCTTGTGTTGCACGTTCTATTTCAAGCTCTTGCAAACGTTTTTGCTGTTTTAACTGTTGAACCTGTTGCTTAAGTTGCTTTGAATTAAATAAGGCTAATTTGGAATTAAGTTCGCTATTCGACAATTCAAACTGTGATTTTAAAAAATCATACTGACTGGATATTGCTTTATAATTTTGATGGAGGGCTGCGTATATTAGCGCTTGTAAAGAAAGGTTATATTGTATTTGGTCTTTATTTTTTCGCTTTACTGCAACGACGTTGGACTGCTCTACTAGCTCAAGTGCAGACTCATAATTCCCTTGATAAAAGTTAGCTTTAGCTAGGCTATATAACGCTCCTGCATAAGCATTGTTATGCCCTTGTTCAACACTTAGTTTAATCCCCTCTGTTGCATAAGCTATTGCTTGATCGGGGTTTTTAAGGTCGTTATACAATTCAGCTAGATTATGTAAGATTGTAGCAACATAAAAGTTGTATTTATTTTTACGAGCAGAGTTAAGTGCTAAAAGCAAATAATGCTCTGCTTTTACAAAATCCCTTTTATGCCGATAAGAAGTACCTATGTCGCCATAAGCCATAAGAAGGCCGCGAATATCTGCAATTTTAGTACGCATCTCTATTATGTCGAGATACATAGATATAGCAATATCGTAACGCTTTAATTCTAAATGAAAGCCGGCAATATTATATTTAACATCAATTTTATCGGCTTCGCTTCCGTACTCCTGATATATTTTTTCAGCTTTTTGGTAGCTAAGTAACGCATTTTCAAATTCACTCGTAATGGCATGTACTAAGGCTATATTATTGTATAAATTGGCTTGAGCAATAGGTTCATTAATGGTTAGGTAATAATTTAGTGCTTGTTGATAAGCGCTTAAAGCTAACTCATTATTACCATTGTAATAGGCATGAACTCCTACCCTTTTATAGGCGTCAGCTTCAAGTCGGTTAAAGTGAAATTTTTTGGCTAGCTCTTGTTCTGTTTGAGCAACAGTGATGGCATTTTCTAGTTGGCCTAGTTGCTGTAGCACTCTGCTTTTAGTTGCTAATACAGCCAGCTTATTGAGTATCGGTAATGAATTATCTTCGCTTAGGGTGGTAATTAACTGTAAAGCTTCATCATTATCCTTCATGTTTTCAATCGCTAGTAGCCGTTGATTGAAGTTGTTTTCTCTATCAGGAAGTGAATCTTTATTTTGGCTATGTGCGGTAAAGCTGACGAAAAAAGTAACAAATAAAAATAATGCAGTAGTTAACACCCTACTATTGGAAATCGTCATCTATGACACCTTAAATACTTTATTTTTATTATAATTTAACTATCTGTAAGTTATATCACTTTACGTTTCTACTAACAATGCTGTACGAAAGCGGCATTGATATATTCACAATGATACCGTGTCAGGTTAAGTATTGTTTATTTAGCTCAATAACTAAAAGCTTGTTCTAAAGTTTACAAAGGTTCGCCAACAATATTTATAAGACGCATTAATAATTTTGATAAAAAATAATTAATGCGGGGGGCGTATACAAATAAATACGCTCGCATATTCTTATTTCTAAATGCTTTAAATATGTACTTCCCCCTGGTTAAATAATTCACATATTGTTAAATAACCTGAACTCTGGATAAGCAGCACTTGCTCAATGTTCCCTTTTAATCCATTTTCTGCGTTAAAACGTCGATAAATAGCCCGCTATTCATAAACGTTTTGCCTTGGAAATGGCATAAAATGAAGCATTGATGATATCTATTCGTGATGTTCACCTGGCTATAGCATTTACTTTATTACCTAAGCTTTTGGTTCACTTGAGTTTCAAGCACTCATTATCCAGAGTTCAGGTTAAATAATTACCATAATACTTGGTCTATTTCGTTAAGTAGTTTTTGAGTATATTCATTAACTTCTATACTTTTATTATTCTTAATAGCAGCTTCTAGTTTAATAGCATATTGAGAAAGTTCAGTAAAACCAAACATTTGTGCTGCACCAGCAATACGATGCGATAGTTTTGAAAGCTTATCAAAATTTTGATTGTTGATATGTAGTATTAAATCTTGCTGCTCTAATACTAAATTCGATTTAAACTCTTCAGCTAAATCGGTCATATCAACACTATTGAAACCTTCATTCGCTATTTCCAGCGTAATGCTACCATCGTAATACTTTGCAACTGTGTTTATAAATACATCTCGTTCAATGGGTTTCGATAAATGATTGTCAAAACCTAATGATAAATAATGTTCTATTTCATGAGACATAGCATTAGCAGTTAGTGCGATCACAGGAGTTTGAAAGCCTTGTTGACGCAAAATTTTAAACGCCTCAATTCCATCCATTTCAGGCATTTGTATGTCCATTAATACTAAGATTGGATCATGCTGTTTAAATAACGTAATTGTTTCATGTCCATTTCGAGCGGTAATTACATCTAGCCCCAAAGAAGCGAGTAGCCTGGCTATAAGTCGGCGGTTATCATTGTGATCGTCAGCAAGTAATATCGTGCCTGATAATTTTTTCGGCGATACTACAGTGCTAATATCGGTATTCACATAAGTGTCAATTATCGATATTTTGTTCTCACTAAGTTGCTCATTAAATTTAGTTGTACAAGGTAAACTAAAAGCAAAAACACTGCCTTGATTTAGCTCACTTTCTACTTCAATTTTCCCTCCCATAATCTTAGCTAGCTGATCGGATAAACATAAACCCAGCCCTGAGCCGCCAAAACGACGGTTAATGCTGCTATCGCCTTGGGTAAAGCTTTCAAATAAGTGCTGTAATTGTAAGCTACTCATCCCGATACCACTGTCGGTTATTTTAAATACCAAATGGGTTGCCGTTTGGCTTATATTTAATTCAACATGCCCTTTGGGTGTAAATTTAATGGCATTAGCACAAAGGTTGATCAATATTTGTTTAACACGAACACTGTCAATATCGATAAGAAATGGCTCTGGTAAGCGATGAACAATGTCGAATGTTAAGCCTTTAGATTTCGCCTGCAAACAAAACATATTGGCCAACTCTTGTAATATGTTGTGCAAGTTTTGGCTTTGTATTTCAAGCTCAATTTTGTTCGCTTCAATTTTACTTAAGTCGAGAATATTATTGGTGAGTTCTAATAAATGTAAACTATTACCGTGGATAATACTCACTTCTTTACTGATATAAGCTTCTTCAACATCGCCATTTATTATCGCTTCAGCTTGACCAATAACCGTGGTTAACGGTGTTCTTATTTCATGGCTCATATTCGCTAAAAATTGGCTTTTAATATTGTTAGCGTTTTGCAATTCTTGCATTAAATATTCAAGTTCAGTGGTGCGCAATTTAACTTTTGACTCTAAAGCAATTTTCGAACGATTCTCTATGCCACGCCTTGCTACCAAAAAGGCAATAACTGAGCTCGCTACAACAAGAATAATAACCATTAAACGTGATTGAAACGACCCTTCAAGTTCAAACTGCTGTAATAATTTTTGTTGTTTTAATTGCGCAACTTGTTGCTTAAGTTGTTCAGAATCAAAAAGTGCTAATTGGGTGTTAAGTTGATTATTTTCTAATTCAAGTTGTGTTTGTAAAAATGCTCGGTGGGAAGCAACGGCCTTAAAATTTTTATTCTGTGCGGCATAAATAAGCGCTTGCAACGACAAGTTAAATTTAAGCTGCTCTTTGTAATCTATTGTTTCTATTACCTTAGTAGAATCTTCAATGTGCCGTAGCGCTAACTCATATTCACCTTGATAAAAATAAGCGATAGCCAAACTATATTTAGCACCAACATAAGCAGAGCTATGGCCTTGCGCAAGCGCAAGTGTAATGCTCTCCTGTGCGTAATTTATCGCCTGGTCAATATTATGAAGAAAATTATTTAATTCGGCCAAATTATGTAATGTTGATGCGGCGTTATAATCATCTTTATTTTTCCGATGAAGGCTTAATGCTAATATCATGTAATGTTCAGCTTGTTGATAGTCTCCGGCATTTTTATAAGATGAACCTAAATCACTATAAGCTTTGGCAATGGCGACTTTATCTGACGTTTCAGACAGCTTTTCAATAATGTCATAATACATGGGTATTGACGTATCAAATCGCTTTAAGCGTAAATGCAAATTAGCAATATTACTTAGCACATCAATGTTATCTTGCTTACTGCCATATTTTTGATATATAGGCTGAATTTTTTGGTATATAGCCAATTCCCGTTGATGTTGAGAAGTTCGACCATAAACTAAAGCGATATTATTGTATAAATTTGCTTGAGCAATGGGTTCATCGAGGGTGAGGTAATAATTAAGTGCTTGCTGATATGAGAGAAGTGCCAACCGGTTTTTGCCATTATAATAAGCATAAACGCCCACTCTTTTATATGCATCGGCTTCTAGTCGAGTTAACTCAAATTCGTTTGCTAATTGCTGTTCTTGTTGTGCGACTTTAATCGCGTTTTCAAGCTGACCTAATTTATGCAAAATTCTCCCTTTACTGGCTAAGGCAGAAAGCTTTTCTAATGTTGACAGCCTTTCATCTTCACAAAGCACTGTAATGATATTTAAGGCTTTATTTTGGTCTTCCATTGCCTCAATGACTGACAATTGCTGGCCTAAATTTTTACCTAAATATTGAAATGAATGCTTACTTTGGCTTTGTGCAGAATTATTAATTAAGAAGCTGAAAAGTATAATAAGCAAGTAGAAGAAAAATGTTCGGTGAGGTACTGCCATTCATAACACCTTAAAATGCAATTTTTTATTATCAATAGCGTTGTTTTTTTTCAGCGATAAGCTGTAATTTATTATTTCAATTGATAAATTTATTTTTTATAGGTCATTTATAGCATTTTAAAATTGTACTAACAACGCTATGGCTATCTCGATTATAGATTGGCTTAGTGGTGCAAATTGTAAAAAAATGTAGCCTTAACATTTTTCATAAGTTGTTACTAAAAATTTTAACAAAATCTTAGCTAAAACCACGACAAAAAGCATATAATCCGACACCTAAGCTCTTTAAAACGAATTGAATTTAATTACCTCAATGTATCAAAATATTAAAACGACTTTTACTAAGTTAAGAAACAATAAGATTTTCGAGTTGTCGGTGATCTGTGTGATCATAATTTCTGCGCTTGAAATTGGCGCAAAAACCTTCCCTCTTTCCAATACAGCTGTCTCTGTGACATCAGTACTAGATACATTTATCACGCTGTTTTTCTTATTTGAAATATCTTTACGCTTCCTAACAGAAGAAAACAAAAGGCATTTTTTTAAATCAGCCTGGAATGTCTTCGATACGCTTGTTGTGGTAATAAGCCTTATACCTATTAATGACTCTGAAATGGCCTTACTCGCAAGATTAGTGCGGGTATTTCGCGTATTACGTATGGTATCTGTAGTACCAGAGCTGAGAATATTAATAAATTCATTGATAAAAGCCATGCCGCAATTAGGTTATGTTTTGCTGCTCATGTTTATTATCTTCTACATCTATGCTGCTATCGGTAGCTTCTTATTTAATGCGATTAATCCAAAGTTATGGGGCGACATAGCAATATCAATGTTAACACTTTTTAGAGTGATGACCTTTGAAGATTGGACCGATATTCAATATGAAACAATGGAGGTATATCCTTATAGCTGGATTTACTATATGACCTTCATCTTTTTCACCGCATTTGCATTTTTAAACATGGTTATTGGTATTGTTGTGAACGTTATGGAAGAAGAACGCTCAAGAGAGAAAAATAAAACTGAGCCAACTTTAGGCGAGCTAAAACAAGAAATAACTGAGCTCAAAAACCTTGTTATTCAACTTAACGATAAAACTAAATAGGTTCGCTTATTTAGTACAACCAATGGTGTAATGTAGGCTTATACCAATTGATTTAATGAATCGATCAATTTTAAACGAGGATAAATTTTCAGTAGCAAGGCGCTTGATTGATTAGGGCATGGATGCCCGTAAGTAGAACAATGCAGGAGCAATTGTCGAGCAATAGCAGGCTATTGGGATTGAAAGCAACGTAGATACTGGATAGTTAAACCGCTTTAGAATGATCGATTGTTTATATCAATTGGTATTATAAAGACCTTAAGTGTTATTAGTTTAAATCTAGTAAGTAAGAAACCCAGCGAAGCTACTAAATTGGGGTTATTACGAACTGCATTTTACAGTGCTTTAAATCTAGAGGCGTAAAAATTTAGAAGTGTAAAGAGTTAGAAGCTTAAAAATTAAGGCCGCTGTTAATCAAATCAACAGCGGCCCTAACGATATTTTTAAATCAGCGTGTTCTATTATTCACTTTGAACGGGTTCATCCCAAGAAAGATGATGATCACCTAAAACAACTAAGTTTTCACTATTGATCAAACGCTGTGATGCCGTATATCCAAGTATGGTCTTTACTGTTTCATCTGGACGGCTTGAAATAATAGCGGTTTCATCTGATGAGAAGTTACATAAACCACGAGCGACTTCTTCACCTTTCTCATCATATACATGCAGTACATCAGCTCGTTCAAAATTGCCATGAATTGAAACCACATCGTGACAATAAAACCCGTCATCGCCACCAAGCAATGCGTCTGCTACTTCTTGTTTTATAACTAGGCTGCCCGCCATTTGAAGACGATCTGTTAACCAAATATTCCAGGCAGAAGATGGTGATGAATGCGCAATACACTTAGTATGTTTACGTTCACCATTTAATACGCCTGTTACAGGTGCTTCCATGGTTCCTCGGGCAATAATGGTAGTACAACCCGCATTTTGCGCCATGTTTGCCGCTTGTAATTTTGTAAGCATACCGCCAGTTCCTAAAGAACTTGTACCGCTAGCAGCTTCCATGTAACTACTTACATCTTCAATAGACTCTACGAAAATAGCACCTTCTTCAGAAGGGTCGCGGTCATAAACACCATCTATACAAGTAAGAATAAATAATTGCTCAGCGCCGATCATTTGCGCTACTTTAGCGGCTAGTCGGTCGTTATCACCAACACGAATTTCTTCGGTGGTTACGGTATCGTTTTCATTAACGATTGGCATTACACCTTGTTTGATTAAACGATGAACCGTGTTTTTAATATTAAGGAATCGACGTCTGTTTTCCAGATCATCTAGGGTAACTAAAACTTGAGCAATATCAAAACCATACTCTAATGCTATTTGCTTGTATGCGTGCATTAAAATAGGTTGCCCGCAAGCAGCGGCCGCTTGTTTATCTTGAACACTAGCATTTTCAATTGTGCTGCCAATGGTATTTAGCCCTAAAGCTACAGAGCCAGATGAAGTTAATACAACTTCATAGCCTTGGTCGCGAAGATTAGCAATATCGCTGAGTAAGCCGTGCATAAAAGCAAAGCTAGGGGTTAAGTTTTTGACATTTGCTAGCAGGCTAGAGCCGACTTTAATAACTATGCGAGGTTTGTTTCGTGGTTTACTTTCTGATTTTGGTTGTTCAAATGTGGGCAAAATGACTCCGTACTTTGATTAATTAAAATAAATAACTGCACTGGCGATAACATTATCTTATAAAGCTTGATGCTAAAGGAGCTACAATTATTCTCTGCAAACTTTCTCTAACTCGATTGTCGTTGAGTAATTTTCTTAACACTTTAAAGGTTTACTGAAACTTTCCATGTTAAATAAGAAAAAAAGGTCTAAAAATGTTGAAAAAAAACGTTATTAATTGACAACAATCGACAAATGAGTTTGGAGATCATATACTAATCACCCTTTTTTTTCAATTGAACTTAAAATTGTCTCATGAAACTTGAGCTTTTTAGCTTTCAATAAAGTTTACTTTCAGTGCATATAAATTATTTATGATGCTTTAAAAGTGAGCTAAAACAATAGGAGATTTATGTCTTTACTTATGATTGGTTGTGGGAAAATGGGCAGTGCTTTACTGACTCGCTGGGCAACCTCTACAGATCAAAATATTACTATCATTAATCCTTCATTAGTCAAAGCACCTGCTGGTGTTAACGTTACACAAACCCTTGAAGAACTTTCTGGCCAACGTTTCGATTTTGTTGTTATTGCCATTAAGCCACAATTAATAGCGCATGTACTGCCTGCTTATCGCCCTTTTCTCAAAGATAATGCCTGTGTAATTTCTATTGCTGCTGGCTACCCGGTTGCCTCATTAGAAAAACTCATCGGCGAACGTGCTATTATGCGCGTAATGCCAAATTTACCGGCACAAATTGGCCGTGGTGTTAGTGGATTATACGCTAATGCTAACTGCAGTGATGCTCAGTTAACCGTCGCAAAACAATTAACAGATGCGGTAGGTTATACACATATTACTGATAGCGAAGATGAACTTGATAGAGTAACGGCGGTTGCCGGAAGTGGCCCTAGCTATGCTTTCGAAGTAGCTCGCTGCTGGATTAACTCAGCGATTAACCTTGGTTTTTCACCGAAAGCAGCTAAAGCTTTGGTGCTCAACACACTGGGCGGTTCAATTGAGCTAGCCATAAAAAGTGAAAGTAATATTGAAGAATTGCGAAACGCTGTAACCAGTAAAAATGGTACGTCTCAAGCAGGTCTAGATACCTTAATGAAAAGCTCAACATTAGAAAACTTGCTTGAATCAACAGTGCTATCAGCCTATGAACGTGCAGTTACTTTGAGGTAAAGATTAAATAAATTACACGTTATTATACGTTGTTTAACTCACACTTTTAATCAGCAGTCATTTAATAGAACATTCTCAACAGTATGCTAAAAAGCCATATTGTTATTTTAAATAAACTGAATTTTTAATATTGTTTTTAACAATTTTTAAGTATAAATGTTATTAATAATCAATCAAAAATTGACACAATTCAAACACATTGAATTTTACCAAACAGTTTACAAGTAATCGAAAAGAAACAGGAAATTTTATGTCAGACAGTACAGCGAACGATATTGAAACTATGATCAACACCCTTGGCAAACAAGCTAAAGCAGCAGCAAAGGCGCTGGCAAGTGCAAGCACTGAACAAAAAAATCAAGCATTAACCGTAGCGGCTGATGCGCTACGCCAGAATACCCCTGCTTTACTTGAAGCAAACGCACTTGATGTACTCAGTGTTAAACAAGCGGGAAAAGCTGACTCTTTTATTGACCGATTAAAACTCACGCCTGAAAGAGTTGAAGCTATGGCGGTTGCTCTTGAAGATATTGCAAAGCTACCTGATCCTGTTGGCCGTTCATTAGCTGAATTTGATCGTCCAAATGGGCTTAAAATAACCCGCGTATCAACACCCATTGGTGTTATTGGTATGATTTATGAGTCTCGCCCTAACGTTGGTGCAGATGCAGGCGCTTTATGTTTAAAGTCTGGTAATAGTGTTATTTTACGCGGTGGCTCTGAAAGCCTTAACTCAACACGTATTATTGTTGATTGCATGGCTACAGGCTTGCGAACAGCTAATTTACCATCAACATGTATACAGCTAGTTGATACTGATGACCGCTCAGCCGTTGCTGCTTTATTACGTTGTGCTGACTATGTAGATTTAGTAATCCCTCGTGGTGGTCGTGGCCTTGTTGAGTTAGTCAGAAATGAAGCTCAAGTACCAACATTACTGCATTTAGATGGTAATAATCACATTTACATTGATAAAGATGCTGATTTAACCAAAGCCTTGAGCGTGGTTAATAATGCTAAATTACGCAGAACCGGAGTTTGTGGCGCAACTGAAAGCTTAGTTGTAGACCAAGCAATAGCGAATGAATTTCTGCCTCAACTTGTTAACACTCTCCAAGATTGCGAAATTAGAGGTGATAAAACAGCACAAGCTTGTGACAATAGAATTATTGCAGCTAACGACGCTGATTGGGGTACTGAATACCTTGATGCCATTATATCTGTCAAAGTTGTTTCAGGATTAGAAGAGGCACTAAACTTTATTGATGAACATTCATCAAAACATACCGATGCCATTATCACAGAAAACGAAGATACCGCAGAAGTATTTATGCGCGCCGTTGATTCAGCTATTGTTATGCATAACGCATCAACCCAGTTCGCCGATGGCGGTGAGTTTGGCATGGGCGCCGAAATAGGTATAGCTACAGGAAAAATACATGCACGTGGCCCTGTTGGTTTAGAACAATTAACAATTTTTAAATATCGCGTAGCTGGTCAAGGACAAATCCGTCCTTAAAGTTTATATCACGTTGATTAATCAGCTATTCGCTTTAATAGGTAAAATAAAAATAGCACAATAAATTAACTAAATAGGTATTGGCTTTGCTCAACACTATAAACGGAAAACGTAAAGTGGGTTTACCATAAACGTTTTCCGTTTTTTTTATGCTATAAAATAATGCCTATGCTCTGCCAAAAGACACGAGTAAGCCGAAATAAATACATACATTGTCAGTATTACTGCCTGATAAGTTCATTAATGATGGGCATGATACATTTCATTTTTGACTAATTTATTCTGCCATTTGCATATATCTCTGGGTAATTTACGAGATTTGGAATATCTAAGGCAACTAATCGTTAAAAACGCTTTGCTAACGAGTCTGAACTAGGTAAGCTCAAACCAAAGAATTAACCACAATAATAATTATCATTTATGAGCAATATTAGAGATTCATTTCATTCGCGCATTGGCTTCGTGCTTGCAGCAGCAGGATCAGCAATCGGACTAGGTAACATTTGGGGTTTCCCTACTCAAGCAGCAAACAATGGCGGTGGTGCATTTTTATTTGTTTACCTTGTCGTGACGATTTTATTGGCATTTCCAGCGCTTTATGCAGAAGTGTATATTGGTAACCAAGCCCAAAAAAATCCGGTTTCTGCATTAGAAGATGCTTGTAGAGGCACCTCACCTAAACTGGGTAAATATGCAGGTTTAATTGGTTTATGTGGCGCAATTATGATGTTGAGTTTTTATACCATAGTTGCCGGCTGGATGCTCTCGCATGCAATATCGCCGGTAGCTGAATTACTTGGCTATCATGAAACCTCACAATGGCTTGCCACTTCAAGTACCTCACGAAACTTAATGTTTACGCCAATATTTATATTACTGGGTGCGGCTATTATTCATCAGGGGGTTAACGCCGGCATAGAGAAATGGTCATCACGATTAATGCCTGTTTTGTTGATCATGTTAGTGGCACTGATCATTTATATACTGCAACAACCCGGCGCAGAAAAAGGCTTAAAAACCTATTTAATTCCAGATTTTACGCAGGTGACTAATCCGAAGTTAATTATATCGGCAATGGGACAAGCCTTCTTTTCATTGTCTATTGGTGTAGGTGGCATGATGATATACGGTTCTTATATGAAAAAAGACCGTGATATAGGTAAACTCGCTATTTCGATTACCGCGCTTGATACCTTCATCGCTTTTATGGCGGGCTTATTAATTATCCCTGCACTATATGTAGCAGAAGCCGCTGGGCAACAAGTGTTTCAAGGCGACAAATTAATTGGTGAAGGTCAGTTAATATTCAACATTTTACCAGAGCTTTTTAACTCTATGGGTAGCATTGGTATGTTGGTGGCAATTGGCTTTTTCTCGTTATTGTCTATTGCCGCACTAACTTCGACAATTTCTTCAACCGAGGTTCCTGTGGCCTACCTAGTTGAAGAAAAAAAACTTTCTCGCCCTAAAGCAACTTGGTTGGTTTCAGCGATTGTACTCGTTGCTAGTATGACCTTAATCGCATTTTTTGATAGCCTTTTTGGTTTGGTTATTCGACTACTTACCACTATTTTACAACCGTTAAGCTGCCTCTTTTATTTTATAGTGGTTGGTTGGTTATGGAAACGCGGTAATAAATTGCGTGATGTGTCTTTGCAAGAAGGTAGAAAATGGCTACCAATTTGGGGCAATTATTTACGTTTTGTTTGTCCGCTGTTGTTAACCATTGTTTTTGTTAATGTCGCAATTTTAAACTAAAAAATGGATTGTTTTAGAGCAAAATTAATAACTTCTTCATTGAGGTGAAAGTATTATATCAATTGGTATTAAATCGCCTTAAAACAAATACCCCAAAATAATTACTACAAAAAAGCCCGAAATAATTAGGTTATCTCGGGCTTTTTTATGTCAGATTTATACCAAATGTAATAAGTTTTTGACGATTTAAACCGCCTTAAAATGATCGATTATTTATTTCAATTGGTATTACTTGCTGATTAATATCAAAACGTATTGCTAATCATTCTTTAGGCTCAACTATTTAAAGTATAAACAATACTGCTAATGTAGTTTTAATCAATTAGTTGCCTTGGTATGTTTAAACTTATTCACTCACGTTATTACGGCCAGATTTTTTCGCTCTATAGAGAGCTTGATCAGCTAACTTTAACGTTTGATCAAAACTTAATTTTGATTTTCTCGCGGCAAGCCCTATAGAAATAGTTACACTGACCGTTTTAACTTGGCTATTTTTCTTTTTAGAACGCGCTTCTTTAGTTTTACGCTGCTCTTGACGAATAACAATGTCATAGTCTTGCACCGCCTGCCTAACCGCTTCTAACGCCGGCAGAGATTGTTCAATGGTTTTACCTGGAAATACAATCGTAAACTCTTCACCGCCATAGCGAAATACTTTGCCTGAGCCTTTAACTTGTGCCAGCTTACTTGCCACTAATTTCAACACCTGATCGCCAATATCGTGACCATAGGTATCGTTAAATTTTTTAAAATGATCAATGTCTAACATGGCCAAGGTATATTTTCGCCCTAACGATAAAGACAATTGATTAAGCGCTCGTCTCGAAGGCAAGGTTGTTAATTCATCACGATATGCTAAAAAATAAGAATCAACGACAACCGCAAACAAATAATGCATTAACATCAAGGTTAATAACACGCTCCACGGTAATGTAACTAACTGATAGTATTGGCCAAGCCAAATACAAAAACTTGTTAGCAATGCTGTCGTTACTAAACTTTTTTCTCTTAAAAAACGCCAAATTAGTAAAAGCGAAAAACACGCTAATGGTAGCTCTAACGTTAGGTACTTTAACCAAGGTTCAAGCCACTTAATCGCAATTAATTCGCGGACAAGAATATCAGCATTATCCGACCAAACATAACTGCCCCCTATAACAACTAGGATCAGAATTAAGCGGTAAATGCCATGAACTGACAATAAACCTCGATCTTTGATCACACTTAATACCGCAAACACAGCTGCACCAACAAGAACTAACCATGGGCCGTTAGAGAACACCCAAGATTGCCAAGGGACATCATGCGACAAGGTGAGATAAAAAATAAAAAGCGTGATAGCAGCTAAAGCGAGACGACTGCGATTGAAGTAACTAGCAAGTATAATCGTAATGCAAAATAAACCATATAACACTTGCTCTATAAGATTAATTTTTGCAAACCAGTAATGTTGAAATTCACTAATAAATATAAAGGCAATACAAAAAATAATTAAGCTGACAATGCTATTTCTAAAACCGCTGAAAAACTGAATCAAGCGTAACTCCAAGATATAATGTCGAAAAGTGCGAGCTATACGCTGCTAACATCAGCAGCTAAACGTTAATAACAATATTTTATTGAACAAGGCTTTGCAGTTAATCTGAAGATAATGCAATACCTGATTCTTTTTTTTCTTGTTTCAATTCTACCTGCTCTATTTTCTCAAAACGACTACTAATTTTATCGGCCGAGGTATGTATTTGCTTCACGTCACTGGCGGCTTGATCTATATGTTTTGCTAAATTTGCGAAACGCCCTTTAAAACGAGCGAAATCTGCAGAAAGATGTGATAAATGCGCTTGAATAACATGAATTTGTTTCCGGGTTGCTTCATCTTTTAGCACTGAACGCGCCGTTGTTAAAATCGCCATTAAGGTTGTTGGCGAAGCTAACCAAACACGCTTTTTATTAGCATAATCAACCAAATCACTATGGTGCGCATGAATTTCGGCAAAAATAGCTTCAGCCGGAATGAACATTACCGCGCCATCAGCCGTTTCCTTTTCAATTAAATATTTAGCACTGATATCATTAATGTGTTTTTTAATGTCGAGCTTAAATTGGCGTTCAGCCGCTTTTCGTTCAAATTCACCTAGCGTGTTATCAGCCATTTTTTTGTAACTTTCGAGAGGGAATTTAGAGTCAACCACCACATTCCCTGTTGGCGCAGGTAAAAATAAAATACAGTCGGCTATTTTACCGTTTGACAAGGTGTGCTGTAGCGCGAAGTGCTGCTCTGGTAAAACATTGCGAATTAAGGCATTAAGCTGTACCTCACCAAACGCTCCACGCGAACGTTTGTCTGACAATACTTCTTGTAAGCTAACCACATTAGTAGAGAGTTCAGTAATTTTTTTCTGCGCGTCATCAATTAACGCTAAACGCTGGAGAATATCATTAAAGGTTTTAGTGGTTTTTTCAAAGCCATCAGCTAATCGTTTTTCAACTTGGCCACTAATATCTTTCAGGCGGTTATCTGTTGAAACGGTAAGTTCATCAATTCTTTTCGCCATTTGCTCACTGGATAAATGCAAAGACTTAGCCATTTCTTCACGACCAAGTTTGGCCGTTTCAGTAAGTTGGGTGATAAGTTGCTCGGTAGCTTTACGCTGATTATCGCTAAAAGCAAGATGGTGCTCGTATAAGGTTTTTTTCAACGCTTCATTGTGGCTAAACAATTGTTGTACTTGTTTTTCACCTTGCTCACCATGTTGGCGTAATAGTTTTAATTTAAAATCTGAAATTTGCTGTTCAAAGTAAGTTTTTAGCTCGCTTTGTTGAGTAGCTAACTGTTGATGATTAAAGTTTAATTGCTGCTGCAGCTGTTGTTGATGACGGGTATTTACTTCATAGCTCAGGTTTACTTTATCGGTTAACTGTTGCAAAAGTTGTTGCTGTGCATTAAATGAGTTTTGCTGAGTTTTAATTTGCCTTAGCAGTAGCAATAAAATGATAACAACGCTCACCAACAACACTAACGCAGTAAAGATTAAAATAGGGAAGTTTTCTAATGCTAACCATGGAGAATTAAATAAAGAAGTCATTACGCAGCCAAACACTGTAAATATGAACAGTTATTAAAGCATACTTTATTGATAAGGTTAATAGTTATTTACTTTATGTAGGTGGGTAATGAAATAATATCTCGCATAATAGTCTTTGCTACTTTGAATAAATTAATGACATAAAAAAACGCCCATAATGAGCGTTTTTTATTGCTAGTAAATGACTAAATTAGCATTTACTTACCTTTTAATTTACTGTCAAGATCTTCAATTTTTGCTTGCCAAATAGCAGGGCCAGTTACATGCGCTGACTCACCTTGGCTATCAACAGCAACTGTTACAGGCATATCTTCAACTACAAATTCATAAATGGCTTCCATCCCCATATCTTCAAAAGCAACAACTTTCGCTTTCTTAATTGCTTTAGATACTAGATATGCTGCGCCACCAACGGCCATAAGATAGACCGATTTGTGATTTTTAATAGATTCAACAGTTTCAGGACCACGCTCTGCTTTACCAATAGTACCTAACAAGCCCGTTTGAGAAAGCATCATTTCAGTGAACTTATCCATACGAGTTGCTGTTGTTGGGCCTGCAGGACCTACTGCTTCTGTTCCAATAGCGTCAACCGGGCCAACGTAATAAATGAACTTGTCGGTGAAATCAACCGGCAGTTTTTCGCCCGCTGCTAACATTTCTTGAATTCGTTTATGCGCGGCGTCGCGACCCGTTAAAATAGTACCGCTAAGTAACACGGTTTCACCTGTTTTCCAGTCGCTAATATCTGCTTTTGAAAGCTCATCGACATTAACTCGGCGAACATTTTCGCCAACTTCCCAAGTAATTTCAGGCCAATCTTCTAGTTTAGGCGGTGTTAAATCTGCTGGGCCTGAGCCGTCAAGATGAAAGTGTACATGGCGCGTTGCAGCACAGTTAGGGATCATTACAACCGGTTTAGAGGCAGCATGTGTTGGTACCGACATAATTTTAATATCAACAACCGTTGTTAAGCCACCTAGTCCCTGAGCACCAATACCTAATTTGTTTACACGATCGTAAATTTCTAAACGTAATTCTTCTTCAGCATTCTCTGGACCACGGTCAATAAGCTCTTGAATATTTACCGGTTCCATCAAACTTTCTTTCGCTAAAACACCGGCTTTTTCAGCCGTACCACCAATGCCTATACCTAACATGCCTGGTGGACACCAACCTGCCCCCATTGTTGGTAGCGTTTTAACAACCCAATCAGCAATAGAGTCACTTGGGTTTAGCATCGCCATTTTCGATTTATTTTCACTACCGCCGCCTTTTGCTGCGATCATCACTTCAATGTGATCACCTGACACCATCTCAATATGCACTACAGCTGGTGTATTATCTTTTGTATTAATACGTTTACCCGCAGGGTCTGCAACAATTGAAGCACGTAATGGATTATCAGGATTTAAATATGCACGACGCGTTCCTTCATCTACCATTTGTTGTACTGTTAAATCAGTATTGTCCCACTGTACAGCCATACCCACTTTTACAAAGCAAGTTACAATGCCAGTATCTTGACAGATAGGTCGTTTACCATGAGCTGACATACGCGAGTTTATTAATATTTGCGCAATAGCATCTTTAGCTGCCTGACTTTCTTCTTTATGATACGCCTTTTCTAGCGCTTGAATAAAATCTAACGGGTGGTAGTAAGAAATATATTGCAATGCATCTGCAACGCTTTCGATTAAATCTTGTTGTTTAATAATAGCCATAACGGTCTCTTTTTTATTAATTGGGCGCGAGAAAAGTTGAAAGTTATAAATTTGCCGATATCATACCTTGCTTGTTAAATAGCTACCAGTATCAAATGGTCTATTAATTTACATTGTAATATTGTTAAGATATTTAAAGTCTTGTTATAAAGCCAATGGTATTCGCTATAGGTATAATGACTAAATATAAATTGTGTGAGAATACTTTGCCAGCCAAACCAGTAAATAAACTATCAAGTACATTATCAGCTAAACCGTTAACAAATATATTAGCGTTTAATAGCCAATCTCTTTTTGCCTCTATTGCCGATCAGCCTTGGGCTATGTGGTTAGACTCTAGTGAAAGTGAGCATATTGATAGCTGTTACGATATTTTAGTTTGGCAACCTATCATCACAGTAACTACCTTAGATAAAATAACCACGGTTAAAAATCTTCACACTAATAAACAATATCAAAGTGATCAAGACCCACTATTAATTGTGCAGCAAGAACAAAAGACGTGCTTTATTAACATTAAGCTACCGTCAATTGAATTACCATTCAAAGGTGGAGCTGTAGGTTATTTTTCTTACGATTTAGGTAAACGTTTTGAAGTAATAAAACAAAAAAATAATAAAGACATAGCTATACCCGAAATGTCTGTTGGTATTTATCAACAAGCGATTATTTTTGACCGAAAATCTCAACAAGTTTGGTTGCTATGCCTTGACGAAAAAAGATCAGAAATAGAAACACTTATTAATGATTTATTAAGTAAAAACATTAACAGCGATAAAGTAAGAACCGAAAATTTACACCAAACTGATTTTCAACTTACCACACCTTGGCAGTCAAATATGCAGCCTGAACAATATCGCGAAAAATTCGAACAAGTGCAAAACTATTTGCTCTCAGGTGATTGTTATCAAATCAACTTAGCACAGCGTTTCAGTGCACAATATACAGGTAATGAATTTCAGGCCTATTGCGCATTAAGGGCAGAGAACAAAGCTCCGTTCTCTGCTTTCCTTCGCTTTGAAAATAGTGCTATTTTAAGTATTTCGCCTGAACGCTTCTTAAAATTAGTTGATAATAAAGTACAAAGTAAACCGATTAAAGGTACTCGTCCTCGCCATGAAGATGCTGCAATCGATCTAGCCAATGCTGATGAACTCCAAAATGCCAGCAAAGATAAAGCAGAAAACTTGATGATCGTTGACTTATTGCGTAACGACATCAGTCGAGTTTGCACTCCGGGTTCGGTCAAGGTCCCAGCATTATTTGTTATTGAAAGTTTCCCAGCAGTACATCATTTAGTCAGTACAGTAGAAGGCGAACTAAACCCAACATATGATGCTAATGACCTACTTCGAGCAGCATTTCCTGGTGGTTCAATTACAGGCGCCCCCAAAATAAGGGCAATGGACATTATTGAAGAGTTAGAGCCCCATCAACGCAGCGTTTATTGTGGCTCAATTGGTTATATATCTGCTTGTGGCAATATGGATACTAGCATAACTATTCGTACCTTAGTTTGTCATCAACAACAAATTCACTGTTGGGCAGGCGGCGGTGTGGTGATAGATTCAAACGTTGACAGTGAGTACCAGGAAACTTACGATAAAGTGAATAAAATTTTACCGATACTAAGTAAGTTAAACTTGTCAGAATAACTATAAGAAGTTTATTTACTGAAGCTCTCATCAATTATTTCCTGCTATCGCTATAGCTTTACTTAAGTGACAAACGTTGTATGACAAAAGAAGAATTTATTCAGCGCTTTCAAATGCAATCTTTGCCTGTTTCAGCGCATAAATTTCGTTATCAACAACAGTTAAAAAATGCAGCTGTATTGATCCCTATTTTGAGTTATAACAATCAGCTAGAAGTAGTATTAACGAAACGTGCTAGTCACTTAACTCATCACCCTGGGCAAGTGAGTTTTCCAGGCGGAAAAGTCGAAAAGTTTGATCTAGATATAACCGCAACAGCGCTGCGCGAAACACATGAAGAAATAGGGCTAGAGCCTTCTTGTATAGATGTTATTGGTCAACTTCAGCCTTATCAAACCATTTCAGGTTACGAAATAACGCCTATCATTGCGATGGTTTCTAACCAAAAAAGTTATCACATTGACAAAAATGAAGTAGCAGAAGTTTTCCATGTGCCTTTAACACACTTTCTACACCGAAAACATCATGTTCAAATACCTGTATATCATTATGGTGAACAACATAATGTACATTTTATGCCTTATAAAAAATATAATATTTGGGGCGCAACCGCCGCCATGTTACATGATTTAAGTACCCTACTAAATCAAGACAATTAATCCCGCTTAGGCTATGTCATTCATTGAGTTATTTTACAGCCTAGTCATTAAATTTAGCTATAATACATTCCACCTAAATATACATTTTGTTATCAATGCTGAATTCTTTCAGCTACAATAACCGAACAAAATTTTATTTATTTCTACATTTAACAGTATTTATTCAGGTTTTCTTATGATTAGTGTATTTGATATGTTTTCAATCGGAATTGGTCCATCCAGTTCTCATACCGTTGGTCCAATGAAAGCAGCAAAATTATTTGTTGATAACCTTAAAGCTGAAAATAAGCTATTTGAAACAGATCGTATTAAATGTGAGTTGTTTGGTTCATTAGGACAAACAGGTATTGGTCATGGTACTGGCAAAGCAGTTATTCTAGGATTAACAGGGGAAAGTCCAGAGACTATCCCTGTAGACTCTATAGAATCTATACTAGCTGATGTAGTTGCAAGCGAAAAAATCAACCTAAACATGGAACATTTAATCTCGTTTCCTAAATCGAACGCTATTATTTATCACCGAAGAAAAACCTTACCTGCACACGCTAACGCAATGACATTTTTTGCATACAGTAATGATGTGGTGATCTTTGAAGAAACCTATTATTCGATTGGTGGCGGCTTTATTGTTAAAGACTGCGACTTTGAGAAAGAAAAAGATAAAGCATTATCAACCCATGCCAACATTGACCGCCCACATCGATTTTCTAGCGCCGATGAACTATTGAAACTAGCGAATGAAAAAGGCCTTAGTATAAGTACTATTATGATGGACAACGAAAAATGTTTGCAAGACGAGTCAAGCATACGTTCAGGGCTTATAGAAATTTGGGATGCTATGAAGGCTAGTATTTCTCGAGGCATAGTAACAGAAGGAATATTACCCGGTGGTTTAAAAGTTACGCGAAGAGCACCCGCATTACATAGAGCGCTGTGTGTTGAAAAAAATACAGACCCTCTTTCAGCAATGGATTGGGTCAACTTATTTGCTTTAGCAGTGAATGAAGAAAATGCCGCTGGTAGTAGAGTGGTAACAGCACCAACAAACGGCGCTGCAGGCATATTACCTGCGGTATTGTCTTACTACGACAAGTTTATTAAACCAGTTAATGAGCAAGACTGTATTCGTTACTTATTAACAGCAGCGGCAATTGGTATTTTATACAAAACCAATGCGACCATTTCAGGTGCAGAAGGTGGTTGCCAAGCAGAAGTAGGTGTAGCATGTTCAATGGCCGCAGGTGCACTAACCGAAATAATGGGTGGCACACCTCAACAAGTAGAAAACGCTGCAGAAATTGGTATGGAACACAATTTAGGGTTAACTTGTGATCCTGTTGGCGGTTTGGTACAAGTTCCTTGCATTGAGCGAAACGCTATGGGCTCAGTAAAGGCAATTAACGCTTCTCGTTTGGCTCTTAGAGGCACAGGTGTACAGAAGGTATCATTAGACAAAGTAATTAAAACTATGTGGGATACAGGTAATGATATGAAGACTAAATATAAAGAAACATCGCGCGGTGGTTTAGCGGTTAATATTACAGAATGTTAACGTTTTAAGTTAATAACTTAAATACAATAATGCATTCGGTATTTATAAACATAGTGTGTTTAATCTTATCAACTAACGTCGAGTTATAATGCACTGTAATTCGCCCAATATTCCTCTTAAAAAACAATAAAAAACCGTATTTAGAATACGGTTTTTTTTATGATGTAACTTAATCAGTTGCCTATCTATTAACGCATAGGTAATTTAATGTTGGCAAACATTTCATCTATCTCAGCATTATTTTTTAATAAAATCGCTTTTGTCACTAAATCACGATTTAAGTGCGGAGCAAAACGTTCAATGAAGTCAAACATATAGCCTCTTAAGAAGGTGCCACGCCTGAATCCAATTTTAGTCATACTCGGGCTAAATAAATGGCTCGCATCTATAGTAACTAAATCATTATCTAACTTAGGATCCATTGCCATAGTAGCAATAACACCAACCCCAACACCTAAACGCACATAAGTTTTAATAACATCTGCATCAGTAGCAGTAAAAGCAATTTTCGGTTCAACACCTATTTGATTGAAAGCAATATCTAACTCTGAGCGTCCGGTAAAACCAAATACATAAGTCACTAAAGAGTACTGTGCAATATCTTCAATAGTAATGTTCTGTTTAGTCGCTAAAGGATGATCTGCTTTAACAATAATACTGCGATTCCAGCGATAACAGGGCAACATTACTAAGTCATTGTACAAGTGCAAAGACTCTGTCGCTATAGCAAAATCTGCATCACCTTTGCTTGACGCATCGCTAATCTGTGCAGGTGTCCCTTGATACATATGTAAAGATACTTTTGAGTATTTTTTCATAAAACCCTGAATAACTTCAGGTAAAGCATATCGTGCTTGAGTATGGGTTGTCGCAATACGGAGCTTACCTTCATCTGGCTGAGTATGCTCTCGAGCAACAGCTTTAATTGCTTCGACTTTAGACAAAATTTCTGTCGCGATGTTGATCACTTCATTACCCGCAGAGGTAACATGGGTCAAGTGTTTACCGCTTCGACCAAAAATTTGAATACCAAGTTCGTCTTCAAGCATTCTAACTTGCTTGCTGATACCAGGTTGTGAGGTAAAAAGACTTTCAGCCGTGGCAGAAACATTTAAATTATTATTGAGTACTTCGACGATATAACGGAGTTGTTGCAGCTTCATAATTATCATTCAGAGTTTTCTTAGACGAAAAATATATACTTAATTGCACATTTATTCCATATTTTTTTAAAATTTGCGTAAATAATATTCTAAATTCACCTATATAGACTTAAATCAGATCGCATTAATGAACGAATAAAATCAAACTAAGCTAACCATTTAGAGAAATAATCAAAAGAAAACGCTTTGTGCTTTGCTTCACCTAACAATTTTTGTAAACTGCTGTATTAGAATTTGTATTTTCAAAAAACTGAGTATTAAACATGGGCATTATCATCGCTTTAATTATCGCTTTAATTATCATTGTAGTGGTAGTGAGTGCTATACAGCAGCATAAAGAAAAAGTAGAGCAAGAAAAGCGCGGAAAAGCAGCTAAACAAAAAGCTATTATTGATGAAACAGAAGAGCTTCTACTAAGTATTGCTAATTTACCTAGCAACCCAAATTTAGTTGTTATATTAAATAATCGAAGCCTAAATGCTGCAAAAACCATGGCGGAGATATTGCCTGAGAATAAACAATTAGTTGCTCGAGTAAAAGAAATGGAAACTCGAGTTAATGCGAGTAAATCTAATAAAACTGAAGCCGCAAGCGAGCAAAGTTTTACCTTACCCGACAGTGAACAACAACTTGTTAGCGTTTTACAGTGCATAAAAAAATTACGAATAACATTAAAGTCTGAGCAATCTAAAGGCAACTTAGATCCACAAACTTTTACGCAAGAAGATAATAAGCTATCTGCAATGCAACTTAAAATAGGTGTCGAAACCTTACAAAAAAGAGGCATGATCGCTTACCAAAAAGAAATGTTAGGTTCATCAAGACAGTATTTAGAGAAGGCACTTCAAACAATCGCTGAAAACCCAATTCAAACCGAGTATTGCACGGTAAAGAAACAAGAAATAAGCAATATACTTGAAGAAATAACCTCCGCTTTAAAAAATACTAATGCGAAAGATGCCGCTAAAAAAGCAAAATCTGAAGAAGATGATTTAGATTTATTATTCCAGCCAAAGAAAAAGTGGTAAACAAAACACTGAAGTAAAACCAATAAATACATTGGTTTTACTTCTAGCTAATGATGAAAACACCTAAAAGCAACATTCCTTATATAACGCTACCGTCTTTTTTACGTCGAGTATTAAAAGCTTACGCACTTAAATCATTAATAAGAGGGCAAGGTTGCGAGCTTAATCGTATCGGACGCTCACGCAATTGGCAGTTAAAAGCTACTTTCGAACAACTAGAAAATATAACCAGCCTCATAGAACAAAGTGAAGAATCAAGTTGGCAATGGGTTGCTGTTCATATATCTAAACAGAGTAAAAACTTAGGCTTTGATATGTTATTAACGATTGCTAAAAAGAATTCAGGAATTACTGTGTCAGAGTTAATGCAACGCACGGATTGTACCATAGCAGAAGCTAGAAGAGTTATTGATGTATTAGAGTTTGGCGAAAGCTCGTCATAACCTAGGCAAATCACGAATTACACCAAAATCATAAGCACACGCTTCTATTCCTGCCACTGTTTTTAGCTTGATACAAAGCGGTATCCGCTTGTTCAAATACTGCAGTCCAATTTAATTCTTCTTGGCGTTCAGCAATACCAATAGATACTGAAATTTTGGGTAAGTAAGCTTTAGAGTCTCGTTGCATTAACTTTAATTGCGATATGGCTAGCCTAATTTTTTCTGCTACCTCATGCGCTTGCGACATAGTTTTATTAACCATCACAACAATAAACTCTTCCCCGCCAAAACGAACAGCAATATCTTGAGCTGAAATTGATGTTTTAATTACTTTCGCAATGCGCTCTATAACCTTATCACCAATAAAGTGACCGAATTGATCATTTATATTTTTAAAATGGTCAATATCAATTGCTAACGATGAGTGGACTTGTTCTATATCGAGCTCTTTTAGCTTTATATCACAGCCACGTCGGTTATATAAACCAGTTAAAGAATCTAGTATTGCCTCATGACGTGCCGCCTCAAGCTTTGCTTTTAAGAAACTAACTTCGCCACAAGTGCGTGTTAACTCTAGAGAAAGATCACTATGCTGTTGCTGTGAGGCAGTTATATTGTTCATTAAAAATGAAACAATATTTTGCATGGATTTATGGTATTCATGTTTAGTTAACGCTTTTTCAGCTTTTTTTAGATTTGAAGCTACGGTTTTATCACTGTCGACTTGTAGATTAATTTTTTCTAACGTTGCTGTTAATGACTTTTCAATGGGATCTAATATTTGCTTATCAATGGCATGAGAATTAGAAATGTACTTTTCAAATAGGCCTTCAATAAACGTTAAGTCGACTTCTTGAAATGTTTGAACATGCCTTTCCAGCTCTGCACTTAGTTTTTCATTACGGTTACTAATGTGTAGATATATGACCGAATAATTAACTGGGCTTGGTGGTATTTGATAATGAGATAAAAATTCATTAGTTGATGCACTGTACTTCAGTGCCTCATCAAAGTTATCTTTAATAAGCACAAGCGCTCCTTGAGAGTCTATGTTTTATTATTATTGTTTAACAACACAGTCCCTGAGAGATTGCGCTATTAAAGTTAGAATATCTAAATTCAATTCGTTCAACAAGTAATAAAAAATTTAACTTATCATTCATCTTTATACTAATGATTAAATGGTTAATTATTTCAGCTTAAAATTGTTGGCAGGAGATGTGGGGACGAGCTGTAAGATTTAATACCAATTGATTTAATGAATCGATCAATTTTAAACGAGGATAAATTTTCAGTAGCAAGGCGCTTGATTAAGCAATAGCAGGCTATTGGGATTGAAAGCAACGTAGATACTGGATATTTAAACCGCTTTATAATGATCGATTATTTATATCAATTGGTATAAGTAAGTTTAGTCAAAGCTGTAAGTTCTAAGCTGTCAGCTTTCAGTAAAGATCTATAAGTGACTTTAGTCTTGAAACTGACAGCTGACAGCTCAAAACTGATAGCTATATTTTTGTTTTTCAAACGACAGAAAGCAAAAAACCCGTAGCGTTAGCTACGGGTTTCTCTA